>JBJMWV010000144.1:0-13537 GCA_045809985.1 Chthoniobacterales bacterium
ACAATCAATCCCTACACCACGAACTTACCAACTAGAATCACGAAATAATCGCGCAACTCCGCCGTGTAGCAGGTGCCGTCGTATTCCTTGTTCAACTCGAGGTGCACACGGCCGTTCGGCTTCAAATGCGTGCGCAGATCGCGAAAGAAAACGCCCCATTCCGATGGGCCCCAGACGTGATCGGTTTTGTGATCGTTGAAACAAATCATGTGCGCGGCGATCAGATCGAACGGCGCGCCGAGCTCGGGCAAGGGAACGTTGCGTTCGATCCGCCAGATCACGCGCGGCACATTTAGCAACTTCGTTAGCTCGCGGAACATCGGCGATTCATCGATGTCCATGCCGAGGATGTCGTGGCCGAGCCAGCGGTTGATGTAGAGGAAGTAGCCGGCGCCGCAGCCGATATCGAGGATGCGTTTGCGTGCGCCGAAATCGAGCTCGAGATCGCGCACACGGCGGATGTTGATCTCGAGCCACTGTCGCAGATCCAGATATTTTTCCGGCGCCTCACCTGGATCGTCTACGCCGTGCCGCCGCTGGATTTCGCGGAACGCATCGAGGTCGATCGTGCGCATGATGTCCTCGGGACGAATGCGATAAATGAAGCGCCGCGCGAGTAAGGTGCGCCGCGTGATGCGCCATGCGCCGCGCCACATCTTCGGCTCGCCGAGCTTTTGGATTTTGTGCGCAAATCGCATCGCGTCGCCTCCGTATCGCGGGCGATTCGCCAAGTCAAAGTGGGCTGTGTTGAATCCTCGCAGTCGTTGCAGATACTTTGCACAACGGGATGACGCTCTCGAAGAAGTTGCTCTGGATCGCGGTGACGCTGCTCGGCCTCGGCGCGCTCGCCGTGCTCGCGCTCAGTCGCGGCGAACAGATCAACGCGCTCTGGATCATCGTCGCCGGCGCATGCGCGTTTGCGATCAGCTATCGCTTCTACAGCCGCTGGCTCGCGACGCGGGTGCTCGAGTTAAACGACGACCGCGCAACGCCCGCGATCGTGCAGGATGACGGCAAGGATTTTGTCCCGACGAATCGTTGGATGGCGTTCGGTCATCACTTCGCGGCGATCGCCGGACCGGGTCCGCTCGTCGGGCCAGTGCTCGCAGCGCAGTTTGGATTTTTACCTGGAACGTTGTGGATCTTGATCGGTGCGACGCTGGGCGGTGGTGTGCACGACATGATCGTCCTGTTTGCGTCCATTCGTCGTCGCGGCAAAACGCTGGGCCAGATGGTGAAGGAGGAGATCGGCAAAGGCGTCGGCGCGCTCGCGCTGATCAGCGTCCTCTTGATCATGATCATTCTGATGGCGGTGCTCGCGCTCGTCGTCGTGCAAGCACTTGCGAAGAGTCCGTGGGGCGTGTTCACGATCGCGACCACTATTCCAGTCGCGCTTATCATGGGAATTGGGTTGCGCAGCGGACGCGTCAGCGTGCCGTGGGTCACCGCGTTTGGTCTCTTCGGTCTCGCGTTCGGCGTTTGGGGCGGACAATTCCTCGGGAATTTTCCGATGCTGCAAAGCTGGTTCATGCGTGACGAGAAATGGCTCGCCTGGTCATTGATGATCTATGGCTTCGCGGCGTCAGTGCTTCCCATCTGGCTGCTGCTCACGCCGCGCGATTATCTCAGCACCTTTCTGAAACTCGGCACTGTCGCAGTGATGGCACTGGCGGTCGTGTTGTTGCGGCCAACCCTGTTGATGCCGTCGATCTCGCGCTTCATCGACGGAAGTGGTCCCGTCTTCGCCGGCCCGGTATTTCCGTTCGTCTGCATCACGATCGCCTGCGGCGCGGTATCGGGTTTTCATTCGCTCATCGCCTCAGGCACGACCCCCAAGATGCTCGATCGCGAGTCGCGCATTCGCGATATCGGCTACGGCGCGATGGTGGTCGAGATGATGGTCGCCTTGATGGCGATGATCGCGGCCTGCGTGCTCGAGCCCGGCCAATACTTTGCGATCAACACAAAGGGCGAACCGGCTGCTGTCGTGGCGAACATCAGCGCCGCAGGTTTTCCGGTGACGGAAGCAGGCATGCACGAACTCGCCACGAACCTCGGCGAGACAACGATGTTCAATCGCGCTGGTGGCGCACCGACATTCGCCGTCGGCATGGCGCACATGTTCGCGCGCGTCTCGTCGAATCCGACGGCGCTCGCTCTCTGGTATCACTTCGCGATCATGTTCGAGGCGTTGTTCATTCTGACCACGATTGATGCCGGGACGCGCGTCGGAAGATTTCTGCTTCAGGACTTGTTAGGCAACGTCTGGCGCCCGCTCGGCAATACGAAATCATGGCGCGCGAATCTCTTCTCCAGCTTCATACTCGTCGCGGCATGGGGTTGGTTCCTCTATCAAGGTGTGATCGATCCGCTCGGCGGCATCAACACACTCTGGCCGCTCTTCGGGCTCGCGAATCAACTGCTCTCCGTCATCGCGCTTTGTTTCGGCACGACGCTGCTGATCAAAATGGGGAAGGCGCGTTACGCGTGGACGACACTCGGGCCGTTGCTCTTCATGTGCGCGGTGACGTTTTCGGCCGGTTGGATCAAGATCTTCTCGCCCGATCCGAAGCTCGGGTTTCTGAGCGGCGCGAATTCACTCGCGCAAAATCCTGCGACGCTGCGCCAGGCTGCAGTCTGGCGATTGGATGCGATCGTCGCCGGCGCGTTTCTCGCGCTGGTCTTCCTCATCGTCGCGGGATGCGCGCTCGAATGGTGGCGATTACTCCGCGGAACGAAGAAGGTCGTTCTGCACGAAAGCGAATTCGTTACGCTGACGGCTGCGCAATCCGCGATGAGCTAGCCGTCAGGTTCGCTGCCCTCGGCGCCCTGACGCAGGGCTCGCCGCGCCGGGCATGGTCAACCGAGGAGAGCGAACGCGACGCCTATCGGCGGTGAAGCGGAACGATGATCTCCTGGTCGCGGCGGCCGAGGACAACCTGGCCGTCCTGGATCGCTTTGACCGTGAGCTGGTAGGTCTGGTTGCCCATCTGCAATCCGAAGACCTGGCCTTCGTTCATCACTTTGCCGTTGATGATCGCAAAACGTCCGCCGGTATCGACGGTGATTGAGCTAACGAGGAACGCAGTTGGTGGAATGTCCTGACCAGCGTGATCGGAAGTGTTTTGCGTGACGACCTTGCTTGCTGGCCGCCAACCGACAGGCCAGAACGGGTTACGTCCGCTCTCGTCGATCGAGAAGGAAGATTTGTTCTTCACTTCGAGCTGCGCCGGCGCGTTCGGTTTAGGTTCAGCCGCTTCCTGGGTGTTGGCTGGAGCCGGTTCGTCCGCTGCGATGGCAACACGCAGGCCTAACGAGAGCAGGGAAAGGGTGCAGATCAGTTTGTTCATCGCTTGAGGAAGGCGCTATCAGCCGTGAGGGAGACCTGTTGGAACTCCGGATTCTCGCCGCTGCCGCGAACGCTGATTCGGCGAATCGACATGAGAGGTTCAGTGTTTTCGAGCTGCGCGATAGCCTTGCCGGCGGTCGCGAAGTCAGTCTGTGGAAGGTCGAGCTGCCAGACATAACGCGTCCAGTTGCTGAGCTCCTTTTGCGGAAAGACGCTGCTGCTATCGAGCTTCACGGACGACTTCTCGATCTGCTGATTGGCGAAGAAGAGTTTCATCCGCGGTGGGAACCACGCGATCGCGGCGCCTTCGGGCGTTAGCGCCTGGAGTGCGGCATAACGAGTCGTCGCGGTGCCTGCCTGACGCTCGAGATTGGCTGCCTTCGGAATTTCGGTTTGCGAGGCATCGATTTTCGCCCGCAGCTCCTCAATCTGGTGCTGCATCCCGATGCGGCTCTTCGTCAGGGGAGCGAGGAAGAAATTGAAGTAGACGTAGAGCAGCGCAAAGAAACCGAGCACACTCAAACCGGTCTTCTGAATCTGATCTTTGGAAAGCTTCTGCTGATTCATTTCTTGGAGGGGCGTGGGGCTGGAGTGGCCGCGGATTTTGCTGCGGATGTGGCGAAGCTTGCGCTGAGGCTGTAACGCGCCATCGCCATGTTCCCGCCACCGAGTTTCACGATCGTATCGAGATCTTCGAGAGTGCGGAATTCCACTTTCACATCGGAGTAAACCTGGCCGAGTTGCTCGCTGAGCAGCTGCCGCAATTCTTCAGCGGCAGCGCGTGGTTCGCGGCCAGCGGCTACGCCATCGAAGGTGAGTGTAACGCTCTTGTTATCTTCGCGAACGCTTCCCTCAATCGCGGTGAGCTGCGCGTTCGGCGCCACGCAGCGTGTAATGCGCTCGAGGAGTGGACCCCAGAAGAAGCGGCCGTCGATGATCTCGTCGAGCACCTTCGTCGTGTTGATGATGCCGTTGAGTTCAGCTGAACGCTTCTGCGCGAGAACGGCTTTAGGTTCAATCCGGCTCCATTCCGCCTGTGTCGCGCTGAGACGGCGCTTCACTTCGAGCGTCTGGTAGCCGCGGAACATATAGAAGACCGCCATGAGCGTGCCGATCAAAACCAGCGCATACATGCCGAGCTTGAGCGGATCGCGCTGTCGCTGGCGCTTCTCGGTGATTTGCTCGTGAAGGAGATTGATTTGCAGAGCCATGTCTAATTCCGGAGGTATTCAAAGGCCGCGCCGCACGCGACGTTGAGAGAAACAAACTCGCTCGGCAGTGCCTGACGCTTCGCGGCGGGAAGTGCGACTTCGCACATCTCGAGCGGGTCCCAGATTTCGCAGGGCAGTCCGAGCTCGTCGCTCAATGTCTGCAGGACCAGCTCCGCGCGGGCCAGGCCGCCGGAAACAAAAATGCGCTGAATGCTTTCCTCGCGTTGGCCTTCGAAGAAACCAATAGAATTCCGGACCTCGGTCGCGAGCCGAATAAGCGAGGTGCGGCAGGTCTCTGTCATGCCCGCGTCGTTTTGCTCGAGCATCAGACGGGCTGCGTTCGTTTCCAGCGCGCCATCTGCACTCAGTGCCTGCATCAGGTTCTTGCCGCCGTAATCGATCGCGCGAACAAGAACGAGCTCCTGTTTGCTGCCGATCAGGACCGTGCTTTGCACGTGCCCCATGTCGAGCAGGAGGAAGGCGTCGTTGCTGAAAATTTCCGGGTAGGCGAATTCGAAAGCGTTGAACGAGCAGATCGGCGCGAGCTGCAAAATCTCCGCGGATGTGCGGACCTTCGCGGCCGCGTCGGAAATCTGTTTCACATTCGCGCGCAGCATTCCCGCGACGAGATACTTCGTCGTCGTCTCTGTCGAAACCTGAACGTTACCCGCTGCGGAATCCGTCTCGCCACTCGTGCCGGCGGTGCGACGATTCGCTGAAGCATGCGCGCAATCGAGGACGAATTCTTTGCAATCCTGATTGAGGACCATGAGACCGTTGAACCGCAGTGCGCCCCGCAGCAGTTCGACTGGTGTCTCCGGCTGTTCGACAATTCGCAGGAGCGCGTCGGGATCGGAGACTGCGAGCGCGCAGGCTTTGCCGCTGCCGCCGAGTTCCTTGAGCAACGCCTTCAGCTCTTGCGCGAGGTCGTCCGCACTCGTCAACTCATGCGCGACTTCGCGCTTCGCGTAGTTCGTCAGGACGTAACGCGAGTCGCCTTTGCGCTGGAGAACTACGCCCTTGAAGGCGTGCTTTCCGAGGTCGACGCCGATAACCGAATTGCCTCGCTTTGCCATGGTGGTAACCCAGCAGTAGCGGAAAGCGTGCCCGAAAACCGGACCGCGCGGAAAAAGAGCAGCTACGCGGCGGCGGCTCGTTTATAGCCGAAAAATTCGCGCGCTTTAATGATCTCGACCACCTCGGGCGGGACCATGCTTTCCCAACCCGGATCTCCGGATTGCAATTTCGCGAGCACCTCGGGCGGATGAATCCGGAGATACGCCGGATTGTAGTCCGCCACCTCCTGAATGAACTCGTTATCTATTAGATACTGGAACAACGAGCGGAGATTCGGCGCGACGTCGATCGTCTTCGCGCTGACGAGCTGACCGTTCGCTTCGCCGAGCATCGGATAGACGTAGAGCTTCAAGCCGCTCTTAAACATCCGGCCGAGCGCTTCGAGAATTCCGCCTTCGAGATTGAGGTAGTACTTCTCGTCGAAGATCTCCATCAGGCTCGGCACGCCCATCACGAGCCCGATCATCCTGTTCGTATAACGCGAGAGATACGCAGCGAGCCGGTAGTATTCGCCAAACTTCGAGACCAACACCGTGCGGCCAAGAGCACCGAGGATGTCGACCCGCGCGAGAAAATCCCCGTGGTTGAGCTGACCTTCGGAGAGCAAATTCTCGAGCGTCATTTCCATCAGCACGACGAGGTCGTTTTCGGAACAACTGCATTGCTCGAGGAAGACACGCCGCGCGCCCGTCAGCATATCGTTAGTCGCGTACGTCACGGGGCGAAAACTGCCGCGTTCCACTAGGATCGCTTTCTTATAGAAGACTTCCGCCGGCTGAACCGTCTCGCCGTCGGCGCGAAACATGATCGCGTTGGTCAGACCCTGACTCACCAACTGGAGACACATCAATCGGTTGTCGACTCTTGTGTAAGCCGGTCCGGAGAACTTGATCATGTCGACCTCGATGCGGTTCTCCGCGAGGTTGTCCTGCAGCGATGCGATCAGCTTCTGTGGATCTTCCTGGTAGAACGCGCCGTAGAGTAAATTAACGCCGACGACACCGAGCGCTTCCTGCTGGTCGACGTTCGCTTCGTCGAGCATGCGCACATGAATGATGATCTCGCTCGGCTCCCCGCGCGTCTCGGTTTGGAAACGCACGCCGAGCCAGCCGTGCGACTCGTTGTGCTGCTTGAAGCTGCGCGCCGCGACCGTGTCGGCGAAGACGAAGAAGGTGCGCTCGCCGCCGAATTTTGCATCGAGCCGCTCGACGAGCAGCGCGTATTCGTGATCAAGCATGCGCCGCAAGCGCGCCCGGCTCACGTAGCGATCGCCCGAACCGTAGATCGAGTCGCTGAACGTCATATCGTATGCGGACATCGTCTTCGCGACCGTCCCTGCTGCGCCGCCGACGTGGAAGAAGCGCCGCGCTACTTCCTGGCCCGCGCCGATCTCCGCGAATGTCCCGTATTTCTTCGCATCGAGATTGATCTGGAACGCCTTGCGATTCGTTCCGACATCCATCTCCGCCTTCATGCGGAAGAAGATGCGGACTCAGGCAGCGATCTCAACTTCAGGAAGGATGATTTCGCGCGGCTCGTCTTCGATCTTTTCGCGAACATCGAGCCCGAAACGCTTCGCCACATCCGGCGCATAGCGTTGCAAATCACGGCGCAAGCGCAGTAGCGCGAGATCCTTTGATTTCGCTTCCAGCATGACGTCGAACTTCAGCCCATCGAGCAGCCGCATGAACGCGATGAACTCGAACGGCTGACAGAAGTCCGCGTGTCCCGTCCAGACCGGCGGCTGCAGAACGAGCTTCTTCTTGCGACTGTTTCGCACCTTGCGCTTCAGCTCGCGCAGCTCAGTGCGTGGCGAAGAGAAATGAATCTTCGGCCGAACACCGCGCCGCCAGCTGCGCAGAAATCGTTCGACTGTTTCACGCAACTCGAGTTGCTCCGGGTTGTGACACCAGAAGTGTTGATGGTCGAAGATCAGCGGTACGCCCGTTTCGTCATGGATCTTCAACACATCCCCCGCGCTGTAGCGCAGGTCGTCGTTCTCGAGCACAAGCCGCCGACGAATCGCAGGTGAGAGCAGCTTATAGGTTTGAATCCAACGCGCGCAGCCGCTGTCCGTGTCGCCATAAGTCCCGCCCGCGTGCACGACGACCACTGCTTCTGGACCGAGCTCCATCAAATCGAGCATCTGCGTCTGCGCGGCGAGATCGGCGATGCTCTTCTGCACGAGAATAGGATCCGGACTGTTCAGGACAATGAACTGCGACGGGTGAAACGAGAGCCGCAGGCCTGACGAGCGCGCCCGTTTGCCTAACGACTTCAGTTCATCCGCGCATTCCTCGATCATGCCGTGGAACTGCGGCATGTCCGGATGCGTCACGTATGGCGCAATGTCGGATGACATCCGGTACATGTGGATGTCGTTCGCCTCGAGATAATCGAAGATCTTCGCGAGATACCGCAGCGAGACGCGCAGATGCGGCGATTGCTGCCAGCGCCGCGAGTCGTTGCTCTTCAACCCCGGCGCGCCGAGCACCTTGACCGCAAACCCGAGCTTCAGCGCATCGTCGCGCCTAACGAGACTTTTTCTTGAGCGCGCGGGGCTTGTGCGCCGCGACGCCGCCCGATTTTTTGCTTTGGACAAGGTATTCCGGATTCTTTTTCGCCGCGGCGACGACGTGCGTTTTGATCTTCGTCTTCGAGGTCAACTTCTTCTTCACCACGCCGCTCGTTTTGCCCTGCGACGTTTGCGATTCCACCTGATCCCCAAGTTTGAGTGTCTTGCTCACGGGACATATTCGCCCGCGCGCGCTGTGCAGATGCGCTGACTACAAACGAACGAGCTCCGCGCTCTTCGCCGGAATCCAGCCGCGGAGATCGTTTGGCAGAGCGGCGTAACTCCAATCGCCACGCGTGCTGAGAATCTTCACCTCACTGCCCGCCGGCAACGCGAGAACAGTGCCCGCGCTATCCGCCGTGGCGAGCCGCGCATCGACGCTCTTCGCCGTGACGATGGCGAGCAATTGCTCACTGCGCAGTGAGTAGAGAACGTAAACGGCGCCGGCGAATGTGAGCATCGCCAGGACAGCGATCGTGGCCAGCAATGCAGAACGGCGGCGCGCGAGAAACAATCCTGTGATCGCAAACGCCGCGATCCAAAAAGCTGCTGCTGCCGCAACTGAGTATCGCGTCGTCGTTCCTCGCGCGACGAACTGCTCAAACGCGTTGCGCTTCAGCTCCAGCGCGCGCGACTTGTCGCGCACGAGGCGCAAGTTCGCTTCCGCTTCCGGATGATGCGGCTCGAGCGCGAGTGCACGTTCGTAGTTCAAGATCGCCTGCCCGAGATCGCCGAGCCGGTACTCGGCGTTCGCGAGGTTGTAGAAAAGCGCAGCGCTCGTTTCGCCGGATTTCGCGAGACTCTGATAGAGATCAGCCGCCTCGCGGAAATGCCCCGCCGCATACTCGTCGCTCGCGCGCTTCCACTGGTCGGCGTCTTGCGCGTGCAGCGTCAGGATCGCGCCGAAGAACAACAGACTAACGAGTAATCGCTTCATGCGTGCAGGTTCTCCACCAATTCCAAAATCTCCCGCCGTTTCTCGGGCGAGAGCGCGTTGCCATTGCTGCCGCCGCTGTAACGCAGTTCGTCGCTTTCGCGGAACAACCGCTCGAGCCGCGAACGCTGTTGCTCATCAAGACGAAAAGCATTCGCGGCAGAATCTGCATCGACGCTGTTCGGATCAACGCGGGACGCCAGCGCAGTCTTCAACTGCACCGTCCGCGCGGCGGCGGCGACATACTCCTGCGGATTCGCGCCGTCGTGTTTCAGTTTACGCTCAAGCGCAGCGGCCTCGTGCTGCAGGCGCGCGATCCGTTGGGCATCGCGATTACCGGCGCGCGTGCGCTGCAATCGGAAAGCCACGAAGCCAACCAGCGCGAGTAGCGGCAAAAGCTGCGCGGCCCAGAAAGAACGCCGCGCATACATCGGAGCGAAGCTCTCGCTGCGCGCCGGTCGCTCCGTGATCTGGTAGAGAATGTCCTCTTCCTTCTGCGGCGCAGCAGTTGGTGTTGTGCTCGCGGGCGGTGTTGCCGAAGCCGCCGCCGCGACTGCAGGCGTCGCTGTCGGGAGCGCGTTGCCTTCGATCTGCAGCGGGATCTCGTCACTCTTCAGCGTGACGTAGGCTTCCTTCACCGGATCGAAGAACGCGAAGGTCAGCGGCGGCAACTTTGCCTTCCGCTCGTTCGGACTAACGACCAGCTCGAAGCTCTTCGTTCCGCTAATCCCGACGTCGTCATCCTTCGCGAACTTGTCGTTAGGCGGATAGCTGTGCCAGCCCTTCTCGTCCTGTAGCACTGGCGCGGTTACCCGATCGAAGTTGCCGCGTCCCGTGATCGCGGACGTGACGGTGATTGGATCGCCAACCTGCGCCTTCTTCGGATTCGCATCCGCTTTCAAGGTGAAGGTGCCAACCGCACCGCCGAAACCGGGCGGCGCATTCGGCGGCAACGGCTTCACCTCCAGCGTCACGCTCTGACTTTTCAGCGGCACCTCCTTCGGAATCGATGGCGCGAAGAATGGATCATTAAAGAATTGGTCGAAAAGCGGATCGTCCAATCCGCGCGGCATCTGCGGACGCGAATTCGCGCGCGCCACGCGCACCGTCGGATTGATCTCCGCTGGTCCGATCTCCAGCTTGCCCGCGCGCACGGGCGAGATCGCCGTCTTGAAGATGAACACCTGATAGCTGCGGCCGTTGATATTCTCCACCGTCTGCCGCGGCTCGGACATCTTCTGCGTGGTAAACCCCTGACCCGAAAGCTGCATACCTTGGCCTAACGACTCGACCGGTGCGCGCATGTTCAAGCCGAGCCGAATCTGGACCGGAATCATTTCGCCGACGTAGCCGACCTGCTTTGGCAGCAGCATTTCAATGAAACCGATCTGCGACGGATCGATGTTTGGATTGTTTGTGTTCGCGCCGCCGCTCCCGCGTCCGCCGCGTTGCGCCTGATTGTTCGGCGAATTCGCGACCGTCAGGGTGAGCTCCGGTGTCTTCAGCGTTTTGCCACCGACATCGACGGTCAGCGGTGGAATCGTAAACGTGCCCGGTTTTAGCGGCAGGATCATGTAATTGTAGGTGAAGCTGTAGTTCACGCTGAAATTGTTCATCTGATACTGCCGCGAAACCCCGCCTGAGCGGATATCAAGCCCGTCGACCTTAATGTCGCCGGGCGGTTTCGGATTCGACGCGCCGCTGATCCGTATCTCAAGTTGAACCATCCCCCCGACGACTGTCTCGGACTGATCTAAAACCGCAGTCACGCTCGGCTCCGCGGCACGCGCGACACTCGCGCACGACAGCGCGATGAAGCAGGCGATGAAACGCAGTGCACGCATGGTCAGGAAAACTTCACGCATGGTCGGGGTGCTCACCAGTCCTTTAGAACACGGCGCACCGCCTTGCGTTCATCGAGCTGGACGCGCGCTTCTTCGTCGCGCATCGCGCGCAGCAAACGCTCCGCTTGCTGCGGGTTCATCTGGTCGCCCTGCTGCTCTTCGGCTTCGGCCGCTTCCTGTTGCTGTTCGTTAGGCTGCTGCGGTTGATCTTCGCCCGCGCTCTTCACGTCGCCTTGTTTCTTCTCCGGTGTTGAGGCGGCGGTTGGTGATGGCGTAGCGCTCTGCCCTTCGCCCGGCGATGGAGAAGGCGACGCACCTTCGCCGTTGTTTTCACCTGGAGATGGCGATGGGCTTGCGCCGTTTTCACCGGGGCTCGGCGACGGCTGTTGCTGATCGCCAGGCGACGGAGACGGGCTGCTGCCGGTGCCCGGACTTGGCGATGGAGTCTGTCCCGGCTGCGGTGATGGAGAAGGGGATTGACCCGGCTTCTGCTGATCGTCTTTGCCCTGCTTGTTCTGACTATCGGATTTCTGATCCTGGTCCTGCTGCTGTTGTTGCTTCTGATCTTCGTTCTTGTCGTTGTTCTTCGATTTGTCCTTGTCGTTCTTGTCCTGCTTCTTTTGGTCCTTCGGCGAGGGAGACGGCGACGGAGTTGGTGAAGGCTGTTGCTCCTGCTGCTTCTTCAGCTCCTCGATCTTATTCTTTACGAAGTCGCGATTCTCCTTCGCTTCCTTGTTCTCGGGTTGGAGCTTCAGCGTTTCCTCGTAATGCTGCAGCGCGTTCGTCCAATCCTTCAGCTTCTCTTCGTTCTTCTTCTGCGCGTCGCCGCGCTGATAAAGCGTATTGCCGAGGTTGTAATGACTCTGGCTCTGCAGCTGCAGGTCTTTCGACAAAAGCGCCTGGCTGAAAGACTCGAGCGCCTTGTTGTAGTCCTTCATCTTGTAGGCCGCCGCGCCGGCATCGAACTGGATCTTATCGCTCGCGTGCGTCTCCGGATGCTCCTGCAACGTCTCCTCGAAGCGCTTGTAGGCGTCGGCGAACTGCTCGTTCTTGTACTCGTCGAGCCCCGGCGCTGCGCCTAACGACAGGTTGGCCAAGAGGAGAATGATCGCCGCAGCGGCCGCGAGTACCTTCGTCTCCGCGCGCGCGGGAACACGGACACGTCGGCGTGCTTTGCGCTCATTCATCAAGAGCGACGCGCTCACCGCGAGCACGGCGGCGGCGAGTGGCCATTGGTAACGCTCGATCGGTTGACGCGAAGCGCGCGCATCAATCTCTGCCGCCTGCATTTTGGCGAGACCATCGTTGTAAAGCTGCCGCATCGCGTCGAGACCACTCGTTAGGCGCACGTACAATCCGCCCGTGCTCTCCGCGATTTCGCGCAGCCGCGTTTCGTCCAGCTTCGACTTCACGACTTGTCCGCTCTGGTCTTTCACGAATGACGAGCCGCCGCCCGCGCCCTGGAGCGGAATGAGCGATCCTTCGGGCGTGCCGACGCCAACTGTGAAAATGCGCACGCCGGAATCAGCCGCCATCTTCGCGACCTTCACCGATTCACCCGCGAGCTCCTCGCCGTCCGTGAAGATGATGAGCGCGCGATTCCCGACCGCGGATTTGCCGAATGTTTTCACCGCGAGCGTGATCGCGTCGGAGATGTTCGTGCCGCCTTCCGGAATGATGTTGGTGTCGAATTCGTTCAGCGATTCAGCGGCGGCGTCGTAGTCGATCGTGAGCGGCGCCTGCAGAAATGCGCGCCCGGCGAACGCGAGCAGGCCGATGCGATCGCCGCGCAATTCGCGAATCAGATCCTGCGTCGCGAGCTTCACGCGCTGGAGGCGATTCGGCGGAATGTCGTTCGCGAGCATGCTGCGCGAAGTATCGATCGCGACCAGTAGATCGAGACCTTTGCGCTTCACTTCCTCGTAGGTGTAGCCCCAGCGCGGCTTCGCCAGACTAACGAGTGCTAGGCCGAGTCCGAGAAGGAGAAGCGCGAACTTTATCGCTCGTTTTGTGCGGCTCACCGTTGCGCCGAGTTGCCCGAGTAGCCGCGGTGAAACGAACTGCCGCAAGCGCGCCGCACTCCGCCTTTCCGCGCTGATGAAGATGAACGCGAGCGCGGGAATCGCGAGCAATGCCCAAAGCCACTGTGGTGCGCCGAACGTCATGGCAACTTCTTCCAGAGCGTCTGCGAAAGGAGCACCTGCGCGACGAGCAAGCCGCAGCCCGCCATCAAACAGGCCGGGAACAGCTCACGGAATTCCTGATACTTGTGCACGCTGACGGTCGACTTCTCGAGCTTGTCGATCTCGCTGTAGATTTCCTCGAGCGACTGCGTGTCGGTCGCGCGGTAGAACTTTCCGTCCGCAATCTGGGCGACTTCCTTGAGGCCGGCTTCGTTGAAGTGCACCGGCTGGTTCTGGTACATGAGATTGCCGGCGAGATCGGTCAGGAATCCGCCGCGCCGATCCGGCACCGGCGCAGGCGCGACGCCGTTGATGCCGGCGCCGATTGCGTAGAAGTGAATCTTCAGCGCCTTCAACGCTTCCG
>JBJMWV010000145.1:0-15145 GCA_045809985.1 Chthoniobacterales bacterium
CAGATGCGAATGGGACGAACCTCGCGAAGCGCTATTATCGAGTCGTGACTCTGCCATAAGCGCGGCAAAAAATGGAGGCGAGGGGAGTCGAACCCCTGTCCTCGAAGCTTTCAGCACAAGCTTCTACATGTTTATCCGATGCTTATTTTTAAGGAGCCAAACGATGCACCGGCACACTGCCGACCCCCGAGCGTCCGCGAAATTCCTTCACCCTTCGACGCGGTCGCTCCGCCGTCAGGCTAGCCTGCTGTCCATGTCCCGAGCCGTAGCAGGCGTCCAGCCCGGAACATCACGGTCAATTAAGCCGCGAGAGCGAGATCTTGGTGATCTGCGTTTATTTGTTTTGGTCCGGATTTTAACGAGGCCAACGAACCATCCTCGACATGCCGCCTGCACTTCGATCAACGAGTCGAAGCCAGTACGCCCCCGTATTGGAGAGATCGGAAGTTACCAGACGAGTGGCGTTTTTCAACCCTTCCGACGTGCGGCTGAGGACACCTGCCCCTGCACTCCGCGGTCAGGCGGCGTCGGCGTTGGATTGCTCCCAGAGCTCGGTCTGCAGGCGCGCGACAACGCCAATGAGCTGCCGGTGATTCGCAGGCTTATCGATGATCGCTTCGACGGAGAGTGCGCCCAGCCGTTCGCGGTCCTGTGGCGAAAGCGCGCCCGCAAAAACAACGACCTTTCCGCGGAAACCTTGCTCGCGCGCTTTCACGATCAAGTCGTGGCCATCCAGCTTCGGCATCTGCATGTCAGTGATCAGGAGATCGATCTTGTCGGGATCGCGCTTGATGGTTTCGAGAGCCTCGCCTCCATCGTAAACGGCTTCGACACGGTAGCCGTAGAACTGCAGGCTTTCGGCGATGAGCTCGACGAGTTCGGTGTTGTCATCGGCGCAAAGAATGCGCAGCGGGTGGCGATGTGGTCTAAGCGTCGTCATCGAGGTACATGCAAGATGCAGTGCGCTCACGCGCTGGCCGGCGGGGGTCTCACTGGGATGATGTTTTCACAAATATATACGGATTGACTATCCGAAGTGCGCGTGGAGCCAGGCCCAAGACGGTGCGTCTTAGACTGCATGTCGTTCTCTTTGACCGAGAAACGCCCTTCGTGTTCGGAGAAAAAACGGTCTACCTGCCGCGATGGCAATGGTGCTAGGCTGATGCTGCGCCAATCTCCTGGGTGTCGATGCCCTCAATATGCCTCATATGTCTCAACACCTATTCAGGAGTCTCTTTGCGCTCGCGCTGCTCGCGTTAACGGCGTGCGGCCCGGAGAAGGTCGTCCTTCTCGAGCCCAAGGAGAGCGATCTGTTGCTCCTCAACGGCTGCGTCGTCTCCGCCTGCAATTACCTCGCGCTCGTCAAAACGAAGCACGAGCTGGAGCCGAATTTTTGGACCAAGATCCTCCTCGTGCGCTATGACGAACATCCCGCTGGTCACGCGTATTGCGTCTGGGAGACTGAAGGGACGATCTACGGCTACGATCGTAACTCCGGTGGTTTTCCGATTCCGGTCTACACGCGTGATCCGCGCGCCATCGCGATCGTGCTTGCTCAGGAACTGTCGCGCATCATGCAAAAGCCGCTCTCGGTAAAGAGCGCGGAATTTGTCGAGCCGACGCAGGCGAAGCTCTACAAATACAGCCCGACGGCCGCGGTCCCGCCGCCTCTGCCGACGCAGACCGCAGGACCATTCCAGCCGCTGACTCTCTCGCTCGCGACGAAGAAGGCGCCGAGCACTCCTTAGGCTGACGCGAGACTTGTCGCATAGGCTTCGATCGCGGCGACAAACGGCTCGCCAAATTTCTTCAGCTTCTGTTCGCCGACGCCGGAGATCCGAGAGAAATCGCCGAGCCGCCTAGGCATCTCGCGCGCCATTTCGCGCAGTGACGCATCGGAGAAGATGACATATGCGGGGACGTTCGCTTCGTCGGCAAGCTTGCGGCGCAAGGTGCGTAGCTGTTCGAAGAGGGTTTCGTCGCACTCGATCGCACCGGCCCTCGCGCCTCTTGTTTTCTTCGCCACATCCGGCTGCTTCGTCAGGGTAATCGAGGTCCGGTTGCGCAACGCATCGATGCCAGCCGTCGTCAGGCTGACAGTCGCGAATTTCCCCGGCGCTGCTTCCAGCAGGCCCATGCGCAACAACTCGCGCCCGACGGCGAGCCATGCTTCCCGCTTCATCTCGCTGCCGATCCCGTAGGTCGAGAGGGCGTCGTGTCCGCGCTGCCGCACGGCTTCCGTTTTCCCGCCGGTTAGCACTTCAACAATGTGATTCAGGCCAAAGCTGAATCCGCTCTTCTGCTGCACGCGATGCACACAGGAGAGGAACTTCTGCGCGGCGATCGTGCCGTCGAAGGTCTCGCGCGGCGTCAGGCAATTATCGCAGCCGTTGCACGACTCGTTAGGCCGCTCCTCGCCGAAGTAGCGCAGGAGCACGGTGCGCCGGCATTCGCGCGTCTCGGCGAAATGCACCATCTGCCGCAACTGCTCGTGAGCGATCCGTTGTTCCTTCTCCGGCTTTTCATCGATGAAGCGCGTCTGCTTCATGACATCGCCTGCGCTGAAGAGCAGCACGCATTCGCTCGGTAAACTGTCGCGTCCTGCGCGCCCGGTTTCCTGGTAGTAGCTCTCGATGTTCTTTGGCAAATCGTAGTGCAGCACGAAGCGCACGTTCGGCTTGTTGATTCCCATGCCGAACGCGATCGTCGCTGTTACCACGCGTACGTCATCACGGAGGAACATTTCCTGGTGTTTCGCGCGATCGCCGCCTTCCAATCCGGCGTGATACGGCTTCGCGCTAATCCCGTCGTCGTTCAGGTTGCGCGCGAGCGATTCGGCCGACTTGCGGCTCGCGCAATAGATGATCCCGCTCTCTTGCGGACGCGCGCGCAGAAACGCGAGTACCTGATCGTAAGGCGCATTCTTCGGCACCACGCGATAGGTGAGGTTCGGCCGGTCGAAGCTTGCGACGTAGCAGCGCGGTTCGCGCAGCTGAAGTTGCTTGAGGATATCCTCCCGAACGCGCTCCGTTGCGGTCGCGGTCAGCGCCATCACCGGCACGTTGGGCAAATGCGTCCGCAGCTTACGAAGTTCGCGATACTCCGGCCGGAAATCGTGACCCCACTCGCTGATGCAATGCGCCTCATCGATCGCGAGCTGTGCGACGTTGAGATTCAAGAGGCGATCGAGAAAACTCGGCATCATCAGCCGCTCCGGCGCGACATAGAGCAGGCGAAATTCGTTGCGATGAATGCCGCGCAAACGCGCTCGCGCTTCATCGCCATCGAGTGTCGAATTCAAGAAGGTCGCTGCAACACCGCTCGCCCGCAGCGCATCGACTTGGTCCTTCATTAATGAGATAAGCGGCGATACGACGATTGTTACTCCGTCGCGCAGCAGCGCCGGCAGTTGAAAGCAGAGCGACTTCCCACCGCCGGTCGGCATCAGTGCGAAGACATCCCGACCAGCCAGCGCATCCTTGATGATGTCCTCCTGCAGCGGCCGGAAGGTACCGTAGCCGAAGTGTTGTTTCAGTGGCGTTGTCAGGTCCAAGCGAAAGATATGCAATGAGTGGAACGGCACCGAAGGCAAACCATTTTTACCATCGTGTTTGCCGCTAACGCGGGGCTTAGGAAAATAGCGGCATGCGTGCGGTTGTTATTCTGATTTTGATGGTCTACGTCGTTTCGGCGAATGCAACGGAAGGGATCTCCGCCGACGGGCTCTATACCCATGCGGTAAATCAAAGCACCCGCGCCTCAAACCTGGAGCGTCGCGGACATTTTCGTGAGGCGATCGATGCGTATGAAGCGGCTGGGCAATTGTGCGAAGCGTCTCTCGCGGAGACTGCGGCCGAAGGTGCGGAGAGTCGCGGCCCCGATGTTTACTTTCGTTGCGCAACGTCCTTTCTACACGCCGGACGGCTACTGACGAAGCTGCGCGAAGAAGGTCCGCACAAAGACGAGGATCTGCGCAAAGCCACAACCTACCTCGAACAAGTCGAGAAGGTTGAAACAGAGCGTGCGCAGCAGGCGAATCAGCCGATCAACCCGGAAGTCTGGCGGGTGCGTAACGCGGCCGGCTACGCCTGTTTCCTCCGCGGTGAGCTTGCGCGCGCGCGAGTGCATTACAAGGCCGTGCTGGAAATGAATCCGGGCTACAAGCCAGCGGAACAAGCGATCACCGAAATCAACCGCTTTGAGCAGCAGCAAAACGAGCTCTTCACCCCGCAAGGCCGCACGTTGCATAAGGAGAAAACACGCAAAGCTCTGCGCGACATCGTTGATGCGCTGAAGCTGGTCCGAGACATCATCGCGCTCGGGCGCTGATCTTCAGATGTAATCTTGCGCCGGCGGTGTTAGCCGGATGTAATGACGGGGCGAGACAAACGTCTCGTTAGGTCAAACCATGAATGGCGGACTTTCCCAAACAGCCGCACGCTTCGAGCAGGTGGTCATTTGCAGCGGTCACATGATCGACGCGCCAGATCGTAAGGAACCGCGGTTTCCTGCCACGAAAGCGGAAGCTGTTCGGGAACAGATCGGCCACCAGCTGGATCAGTGGAAGATAAACGGAAACGCACTCGCGATCTGTGGCGGTGCTTCCGGGGCCGACACCCTCTTCGGCGAAGAAGCCCTGAAACGCGGCGCTCGGCTTCGCCTTCTCCTTGCACAAAACCTGGAAGCTTTCGTTCGCGACTCCGTAGAACCGGCTGGCGAGGAATGGGTGCGCCGCTTCCGTGCTCTCGCCAGCAATGCGCAGGTGGATACCCTGACGCCAGCGGCGTCGAAAGATGAGCAAGAGCGATCCATCTACGAGCGAACGAACTTGTGGATCATCGAGACCGCGCGGCGTGCAGCAGGTGAGGGGGCCAGTCTCTACGCTTTGCTCGTCTGGGACGAGAAGCCCACCGGCGACGGGCCCGGCGGAACATCGGATTTTGAGCGACGGGTGTGCGATCTGGGCGGTGAGGTCGCAATCATCAATCCAACGGCGATTCCTTAACTATGGCTGAGACAACTTGCTTCGTCGTAATGGGCTTCGGAAAGAAGACTGACTTTGAGACCGGCCGTGTTCTCGATCTCGATCAGTCCTACAACAACTTGATAAAACCCGCGGTTGAAGCAGCGGGGCTGAAATGCATTCGCGCGGACGAAGTCGTTCACTCCGGGTTGATTGATCAACCAATGTACGACCTTCTCCTCAGTGCTGACGTCGTCGTTGCCGACTTGTCTACTTCAAATCGGAACGCGCTCTACGAATTAGGTGTGCGACACGCGCTTCGTCCTTACACCACCGTCATCATCGCTGAGGAGCAGATGATGAAGTCTCCTCTCTTCGATCTAAACCACATCGTCATCCGCAAGTATCGTCACCTAGGCGAAGACATCGGTGTAGGTGAAGCGAGGCGCTTCACCGCTGAATTGACTAGTTCAATAAGGGAAATCCTGGCCGCAAAACCAACACCGGCACTCGACAGTCCTGTCTACACCTTCATTCGCAATCTTACGCCTCCGTCGCTCACGAAAGCAGCACAAGAAGCTAGTCGCGCGGCTGCGAAGGCAAGTAGCTCAGCCGCGGCGGGTGTTGCGCATAGCGAAATGATGCAGCGCATCGACGAGGCGCAGAAGAAGGGCGACTGGGTGAAGGCAAAGGTTCTCCTCGAAGAGGTCCGAGACGCGCGGAAAGCGGCCAGTGAAGCAGAAGGAGTCGCGGCAGAAGATTCTTACATTCTGCAACGGCTCGCGCTGGCAACTTACAAGAGCCAATACCCGACGCCCGACGCGGCGTTCACTGCAGCGCGCAATCTATTGAACCTGCTGGATCCGAAGGTCTCAAACGACACCGAAACGCTCGGCCTCTGGGGTTCCGTGCACAAGCGCATGTGGGATAAGACAAAGGATCGAAGTTATCTCGATCAGGCAATCAGGGGATACGAGCGAGGCTTTTACCTGCGGAATGACTACTACAACGGAATAAACTACGCCTACCTCCTGAACGAGCGTGCCGCGCAGCGAAACAATCTAGGAGAGGCGATCGCTGACTTCGTCCAGGCTCGGCGGGTCCGCCAGGAAGTGCTCGAGATCTGCGAACAATGGCTGCGAGAAAATCCAGTAATGCCGGACGCATCACCAGCCGCGTCCGCCAAGCCGGCGGAAAGCCGCTATTGGGTTCTGGCAACAGTCGCGGAAGCGCACGTCGGCTTGGAAGACGGCAAAGGAGATCAGGCGCTCGCTGAAGCTTTCGCCGCCGCGCCGCAAGATTGGATGAAACAATCAACGCAGGAACAGGTCACGAAACTCAAGGCGCTTCTTCTCGCTTCGCCGCTGAAGAAGCTACCGCAGGACTAACGCCATGGCGCAGCAATCGTTCAGAGAGAAATTAACTAAGAGCGGTCCACGAAAACTACTGGCCTGTGACGGAGGCGGGATCCGTGGCATCATTTCCATCGAGATTTTGGCGCATATCGAATCCGAGCTGCGCGGCTTAACGGGCAAACCCGAACTCGTCCTCGCGGACTACTTCGACTATGTAGGCGGAACAAGCACCGGCGCAATTATTGCAACCTTGATCTCGTTGGGCTTCAGCGTTGACGACGCGCGCGACTTTTATGTGAAGAGCGGTGCGGAAATGTTTCAACCAGCAAAGCTCTGGGAGCGCCTGCACACCAAGTTCCAGGACGACAATCTTACCAGGATGCTAAAGGGCGTCATCGGCGAAGAGACCACCCTCGGTTCGGAGAAGCTCCGGACGCTGCTCATGGTTGTCCTGCGCAATGCTACGACGGATTCGCCGTGGCCGATCAGCAGTAATCCGAAGGCTAAGTACAACGACATAGAAGTACGCGGAAAGAAGAGCAACCTTCACCTCCCGCTCTGGCAACTGGTCCGGGCAAGCACAGCCGCGCCGGTTTATTTTCCGCCGGAAGTCATCGATATCGGTGACGGGCAGGAGTTCATCTTCGTCGATGGCGGCGTGACCATGTATAACAATCCGGCCTTTCACCTCTTTCTCATGGCGACAACCGACTCCTACCGGCTTTGCTGGCCGACCGGTGAGGATAAGATGCTGTTGGTCTCGGTCGGGACGGGCGCGAGCGCAAATGCGAACAAGAACCTGACACCACAGGAAATGCACCTGCTTTACAACGCGAGCAACATTCCCTCCGCCTTGATGGCCGCGGCCTTGCACGAACAGGACTTTCTTTGTCGCACGTTCGGCCGCTGCCTCGTGGGCGACGCATTGGATCGTGAAATCGGTGATGTCATCGGTCAGGGCATTCCAGATGTCCCGAAGCTTTTCACTTACCTGCGCTACAACGCGGAGCTTTCTCGCGAAGGGTTGAATGCGCTCGGCCTAGAAGACATCGAGCCGGCGCATGTGCAGCAGATGGACTCAGTTGACCACATTGGTGAAATGCAGCGAGTGGGTCGCGAAGTAGCTAAGAAAGTTGTGCCTCAGCACTTCGCGGGCTTTGATAGCTAGAACGCGCAGTCGGCTGGAATAAGCGACCTAGCCAACCAGCGTCTTAGGTCGGATTATCTGCGGAGAGTGTCGCCAATGCAGCGTCGTATGTCAGCTGCGCTTCGTCATAGGACGCGACTGTGGTATTCAGGTCACGCACAAGGCCATCCTGAAGGCCGTAGATCCAGCCGTGCACGCAAAGCTCCTGCCCCTGCTCCCACGCGTCGCGCGCGATGCTTGTCTCGCAGACGTTTGCGACCTGCTCTATGACGTTGAGCTCGCAAAGGCGTGCCGCGGCGTCAGTTTCGCTTAACCTAACGAGACGTTGTTCGTGCTTCTGCCGCACGTCCTGCACGTGACGAATCCAGTTATCCGCGAGTCCGACGCGATCGCGCCGCAAAGCCGCCTGCACACCGCTGCACCCGTAGTGACCGGTGACGATGATGTGCTTCACCTTCAGCAGATCGACCGCGAATTGCATGACGGAGAGGCAATTGAGGTCGGTATGCACGACCACGTTTGCGATGTTGCGATGCACGAAGACTTCGCCCGGTGGCATGCCGATGATCTGGTTCGCCGGCACGCGGCTGTCGGAGCAGCCGATCCAGAGATACTGCGGTGATTGCTGCCGCGAAAGGTCGGTGAAGAAATCAGGATCCTGTTCGCGGATGCGCGCGGCCCAGGCGCGGTTGCGCTCGAAGAGCTCGGACAACGTCCGCGATTCGCGATCCATAGCCTACCTAACGAATCCGGTTAATCCGCCGCCGTTTGCAGCCCCGTCTTGTGATAGGTGACGAGCCGGAAGCCCCACTCGATTAGCGTGGCTTTCTCCGGATCGACGACTTTCCTCTCGTTGAGGAAGGTGACGATCCGCTGCTTCAGGTCGTTCTGCTCGCCGGCGTCATCGAGGATTTCGAAAATTTCCATCGAGAGCAGCCAGTCGTCGGCGTGTTCGGCCTGCTGTGTTTCCCAAATTTCGCCGAGTCGTTCGTAACCCTTCTTCGTGTCGCGAATGTTGCGCACCTGCTGGTAAAGATTCTCCAGCTTCTTCCGCTTTTCGTCCGATGGAACTTTGATCGTGCGGTCCTTCGGGACGAGCGCCACCTCAAGATAGGCATCCTTGTCAGCGGCACCGTTGAAGACGGAGGTAATGCGCTCGCCCACAGCCATGTCGTATTCGCCCCACGCTGGATCGAAGAGCACGCGGTCGCCAAGTTTCGCGGTGCAATTCGAGAAGGTAATAAGAATCAGCGTGTCGTTCTGCCTAACGAGTCGTTCCACTTGTCCGCTGACGGTGATGCCGCTCGTGAATTCCAGCTTTGCCTTCTCGCCTTCGCGGAGCGTTGTCTCCTTCCATTCGCCGATCGGCGAACCAAAGCCTTCCGCGTGCCGCTCTTTGCCATGGCCGTCGAGCTGCTTGTAGTTAAACGCGAGCGCCGTCGGACCAACCGTGCGCAAGTAGATCGGCTGCTGCTTGTCGTCGGTTAGCACTTCGCTGAAGACGCCGGTGACTTGCAGGCCGGATGAGTACTCGGCCGTCGCCGGCCGTTTGCATTCAATCGCCTTATTCAAGCCTTCAAGGCCGCCGACGCGATAAGCCATCCTACTCGCAAACTCTTCGAGCACATCGCTCAGGTGCTGGAAATCGCGACAGACAAAGAGCTGTGGTTGCTTCGTCGTGATGTCGAACGGCTGCTGCGCGGCTTCGACCGAGTAGGGGATCTTCTTCACGTTCGATTCGAGGCACGACACCGATTCTCCGATCGAAGAGAGCAAACCCGCGCCATAGATTTTCGGCTTCTCCAACGTACCGATGAGCCCGTACTCGACCGTCCACCAATGCAAGCGCGAGAGCAGCGCCATCTCGCTGGGCTCGCCGAGATTCGCGAAGCGATACTCAACTTCACGCGTCGCTTCGGCCACTTCCTTTGGTTCGGAATTCGGCAGTTCCTTCAGAATCGAGAGACGCCGGATCGCTTCGTACAACTCGAAGTCCTGGCGCGTCTGCATCGCCTTCGCACCGACTTCGCCGAAGCGCTGGAGGTAATCGGAATACTCCCGATCGACGATGATCGGCGCGTGCCCCGCCGCTTCGTGCACGATGTCCGGCGCCGGTGTGTATTCGATGTGATGGATCTGGCGCATGTCGCACGCGATGACCAAGACCTTGTAGGCTTGGAATTCCATGAACGCGGCCGGCGGGATGAAGCCGTCAACCGCCACTGCGCCCCAGCCGATGCGCCCGAGAATTTCATTCATCTCGCTGATGCGCGGGATGCGTTCGAAGGATATGCCGGTGTCGAGCAGCCCCTGGAAGTAAACCTTGTGCGCGTATTCCTTCAGGAAAAATGTGTTCTGCCGCATGATGAAGCGCCAGACCGCGTGATCGACCGGCGTGTATTCGTCGTAGCGCTGGTCGACCGCGAATTGCAGAAGGTGTTTCGGAAGCGACGCGACGGCCGCATTGTCCAACGAGATGCCGTTGTTCGAGTTCATAAGCGTGAAGAAGGAGGGGCGCTGACCGCGTGAAGTTTAACGCATGATCGAGACCGCGGCGAGCAAGAGCTTCGTGCCGCAGACGGTCGCGGAGGAGGCGAGAAACGCGCCACTGCGGGTGCGGTCTGCGAGTCCGCTGGTCTGGCTCAATCTCTTCTGTCTGGATGCACCGCTGGTCGCGATCACGTGGCAATTGCTGTTCGCAAAGAGCTTCGGAATCGCGGTCGCAAATGGCGGCACGGTCGCGTTGTTTTTGACCGCGTGGCTGATCTACCTCGCAGATCGGCTGGGCGATAATCTGTCGCTGCGCAGCGGTGAGCGGATGTCGTTGCGCCAGCAGTTTTCGCTTCGGCGTCGGGGTTGTTGGGTTGCCGCGATCGGCTTCGTTGCGCTCGCCGACATCGGCTTCGTTGTTACTCAGCTCGACCGGCAGGCGATCGTTGTCGGCGCAGTCATCGGAAGTTGCGCGCTGCTTTACCTGCTGATCAATCGATTCGGTCCGGCGCTGTGGCGCGTCCTGCCGCTGAAGGAAACCAGCATCGGTTTCATCTTCGCCGCCGGGACAATGGTCGGGCTGTTGCGCAGCCTAACGAGTGCAGCATTGCCAGCGTGGCTCCTCTTCGCGGTGCTCTGTTCGCTGAACTGCATTGCCATCGCGGTCTGGGAGCGCGGACTGGACGCCGCGCAAAACCGTGTCTCGATCGCAACCGCTTTTCCGCGTGTGCGCCATTTGCTTTTGCCCGCGCTCGCGATCGTTTGCCTAACGAGCGCCGTGCTGGTTCTCCATTCGACAACTGCGCGGGCGCTTTACCTCTGCCTCACGAGCAGCGCGCTTCTCCTCGCCGCCGTGCACATTCGACGTGACAGACTCCAGCCGGATCTCCGCACCGCGCTCGCCGATCTCGTTCTGCTTACGCCGGTTATCGCGCTGCTGATTCGCTGAAGTTACTCGGCGGTGTCACGCTGCGCGCGACGCGCCGCGCGAGCGCGGGAGATCCGTTTCGCAACCCAGATCACAATCACGAGCGCGACGATCCACGGTGCGAAGAACGCCAACGCGACCCCGATCATTCGCAAGCTCCACATCAAGGCCGATGCACCTTGTGCGAGCGTGCGCCGAATCGTGGCGAACAGTCCCGTCTCATCCGCCACGATGTTGGGTTGGCTGTAGACCTGGATGCTGATGTCCGCCGGTGCAGTCTCCTCGTTGATCGCGCCGCGGCGATCATCGCGCTGAACGCTCACGTCCTTCACCTTGCCGAGCTGATCGAATGAGCTCATGAGCGCGGCGTAGTTCTTCATCGCGACGCGCAACGTGAGGTTGCCAACTTCCTGCCCGTCCGGATTACGGGTGAAGGACGAGCTGCGAATCTCCGCGCCGGACTTTGCCGCGTTCTCCTTCAAGCGCGCGACTTTGTCGCCGACACTACTTGTCAGGATTCGGAGTGATGTCGATTGCAGCGCTGGCTCCTGTTCGTTGCGCGAAATGGTGATGCTCAACTGCACCTTGTCGCGTTCCACTTTTGCGTTCTCGCCCATGCCCGTGCCGCCCTGCGCGATGCGGTCCGTCTGCTCGTTGTAATTCTGCACCCGGCCCATGCCTTTGATGCGGTCGATCAGCGTGTCCGCTTCTTCCGGGACGATCAGGAGCGTCAGGCGCGCGGTCGCTTCGCCGCTGCTGTCGCGGTCGAGCGTCGACGAAGAAATCTGCGCCTTCGCGCCGTCGATCACGCCCTTCACTTCGCCGAACGTCTTCTCCACGTCGGTCGAGAAAAGTGCGAGCGTCGCACGCCGCTTCAAAAGGAACGCCGCGGGCACATTCATTTCCTTTTCCGCGAGCGTGATCGTGACCGTCGCGAACGCGACCTGCACCTCCATGTATTTCAGCTCGCCCTGCATCGTCTCGATCTGTTCACGGACGCGACCGAGCTCCTTCTCGACCTCGAGCAAATCAGCGACCTTCGTGCTTTTCGTCTTCAGGATGTCGACCAGGCGCTGCTCCATGACGCGCGCGTTTTTCAGTCGCGCATCGGTGTCGAAGTATTGCTTCGTCACATCCTCGGTCCCGAGCGTCTGATTCTTCACGTCGCCGAGGCCGCGAAGCTTGAGCAGGAAGCCATCGAGATGATCCGGCAGAACTTTGACGACCACTTCGCCGCGTAACTTCCCGTTCGCCTGCCGCTCCGAACTGCTAGTGGCGATGTAGCCTTTATCTTCGCCGGCGAACGCGGTGATCTTCTGCACCGCGTCATCGAACTTGATCACCTCAAGCTCGACCTGCGCGTTGCGGACGAGCTTGCGGTTCGCGTCAGCCGAGGTCGGCGCTGCTTCCGCTTTCTCCTCAACAAACTCGGGCGCTTGTGCGTCCTGCGCCGGCTCCGCCGCCGCCGCTTGCGTTTTTGCGGCGCGTGTTTCCGCCTTTTTTGCGGCGAGAGCGTTGTCTCTCCGCAGCCCACTTGCGGCTGAGGCTGTGTCAGCCGTTGCATACGACTGCGGTTGAGGTGCCACCGCTTTTGGTGCAACCGGCGGGGGCGCGGCCGACTGCTCTTCGCTGACATCAGGGTGCATGCGCGAATCTTTGAAGGAGGAAATCTGGGCGACCTCTCCGCGCGAGCGGGGCGCCGCGCTTTCGCCCGTCACCATTCTTCCGACCTGCACGAGCGTGAGCAGGACAGCGGCAACCGCAGTGATCTGCGTCGCGCGCAGCCGAAATAGACTAACGAGTAGTGGAACAACTCCTGTGCGCTGCGGCACGGTCTTGCGAAACCCGGAGACGATTCGCTGTTCAAACGCGAGGTCCGGCTTCACTTCTTCAAGGGTAGCTTCGATCATTCTGCTCATGGTGAGTTCCTCTTCGTAAAGCGCGCGGCAATCCGTGCAGCTCGCCAGGTGTTCGTTGAATTGCGCGCGTTCTTCGGGCGAGAGCTGGTCGTGCACGGCGGCGGCGAGCCAGCTTTCGATGTCGTTGTGGATGTCGTGAGTTGTAGCCATTCGTTAGTCCAGGGAAGCAAGCGCCGGCTGGAGACGCTTGCGCATCGTTTGCAGGGCGCGTCCGAGAATGCCGCGGAGCGCACCATTCGTTAGGCCAAGGGTCTGCTCGATCGTGGCGTAATCGAGCGCATCGAAATAGCGGAGGGTGAGAGCGACGCGATGCGTCTCGGGCAACTCTGCAAGCGCAGCGTGGACGTGTTTGTTGACATCGGCGTTGCGCGCTTCCTCCGCCTGATCCGTCGCTGATGAATCAGGCGCTTCGCTCAATTCATCTTCGAGGGGAACACTGCGCCGTCGGCGTGCGACATCGCGTGAGCGATGTCGCGCAATCGTCGCGAGCCACGCGGGAAACTTCCGCGGATCGCGCACCCGCCAGCGCGACTTCCACGCTTTAACGAACGCGTCTTGCACGACGTCTTCGGCTTCGGCGCGATCTTGTAGAACGCCGTAAGCAATCGCGAAGAGCGTCCGGCTGTTCGCACGGATAATCAGCTCAAAGGCATCGCGATCTCCCGAGATTGCGGCGCGGTAAATATCTCGATCGGCGGCGTCCATTCTGGTGCGTTCACCAGCCTAGACGCGCGAATTTGCGAATCCGCGCGAAATATTTTTCGCGCGTGTCGCAGTGCTAGAAAATTTCGACGACGTCGCCCTTGGTCACAAGATCCTTGATCCGCGCTGCGTCCCAGTTCGCTGTGCGAATGCACCCGTGGCTCGCCGCGCGGCCGATCGTCTCCGGGTTGTTCGTGCCGTGCACGCCGACGTGCGGCTTGTTCAAGCCCATCCAGAGAACGCCGACCGGATTATTCGGACCGGCAGGCAGGTTGTAGAAGTTGTCCGTCTTCACGCCGGCATTGAGAACGCCTTCGTCGTGACGGAACCACGGCAGTGTCGCGATTCCGAGAATCTTCCACGTGCCGATCGGCGCGGGCAGCGTTTTTGAGCCGGGCGTAATCGGGAACTCCGCGACGAGCTTGTCGCCTTCGTGGATTTCTAGGAAGCGCTCGTGCGTATCGACGACTACCTTCCGCTGCGCGAACTCCGGCCGGTCGGGCATGAAGCCTTCGTGCAGGTCCTCGATCTTGAACGGATTTACATTCGGCACTCGCACGGTGTCGCCCGGCTTGAGCTGGTCGAGGTTCATCCCTTTGTTGATCTTCCTAACGAATGCTTCCGCGGCGTGGTACCGTTCGCAGACCAGCTCAAGCAGCGACCCGTATTTCAACGCCTTTAACTTCGCCTGTTCGGATGGCTTGGTAGGTGCGGGGCCGACGAAGTTTTCCGCTTCGGGAGGAATCGTCCACGTGGTGTAAGGCTCCGGCACTTCGTTGAGAAACGACTGATCGAGCGCGCCGTTGAGCGGCATGCCGTTGGCGCGCTTATAGGCGAGAAGCGCCTTGCGAAAGAACTCGCCCATCTCGCCATCGATTTTCCCCGGGCCGAAGTTGTGGTTATCCAGAAAAATCTGGAGCCGCACGCTCGTGGGCTCGTCGTAGTTCGGTAACGCGACCATCGGCGTCGGCACGGGAGTTGGGCGCGGCGGCGGAGTTGGTGAAGTTGGCGGCAATGCGCGCTGCACGGGCGCCGGCCGCGGCTTCGGTTTCTGTTTAGACCATGGCCACTGCGCGTGCGCGGAACTCGTTAGGCAAAAAATCGCAACCAGCGACAGCGTTCCCGGAAATTTCATGAGCGGAAGTAATCGGCGAGGACAAGGCGCTACGCAATGTGCGCTAACGCGCGGCGCCGGCGGGGAACATGACTTTTTCAGGCGCGGCATTCAGCGCAGTCAGCAGCTTAGGAATCAGGCGCGTCTTGACCGCGCCAGCTTCGCGCGTCGGAACAAGATAGCGCACCACCGCATCGATCCATGTCACTTCATCGACCCGAAAAAAAACCCGCGGATGCGCCCGCACCTCCAGCTCGTCGACCGGAGTTTTGGCCAGGAGTTCTCGATAGACACGCACGCGCTCGACCATGTCGTGGCCAATCTCTTCGTCCACGATTCGCTCCATGGTCGTGGCGACGAATTGCAGATCGCTTTGGTAGGCAATCTGAAATTTGATCTCGTTCCAGATGTAGGGAAACAGCGGCCAGGAATAATTCCAGACGATGGAGTCGAGCACCTTTTCATTCGGAAATTTGATCAGGCGCCCGCTCGGGTGATCGGTCGAAACGTACTGCCCGCCGAATTCC
>JBJMWV010000146.1:0-5117 GCA_045809985.1 Chthoniobacterales bacterium
AAATCAATAACAACAATAACCAATACCAAACATCATCGCATAAGAAAATTTGTCCGGCGGAGTGTTCGTTAGGCGCACGATCTACGGCCCTTCCCTCATAGATGACCCGCGTCCGCTCGCTTTCGGCGAGTTCTCGCTCGGCGGCGGCGCGATCCGTCCCTACATCGACCTGATGTACGAGACGCGTTGGATTCCGAAAGGTCTCTGTCGCGGGCCGGTTTCGTCCGTCATGTCACTGGCGCCGACTGAATCAATCACGACCGGCATCCGCAGCGAGCATCGCGACAGCTTCACGCAAATGATGACCGACTCCGCGGAAAGTTCCTCCGTGCAAACGCGCACGCGCCATCAGCTTTCCGAGTCAACCGGCCAGGGCTCTGGCGGCGGTGGACTCGGTGGTTTGCTCGGCGGTGTAGCGGGCGCAGTTGGCGCGGCTGCGGGCGCGATTGGCGCCGGTGTTGGTAAAATCGCGAATGCAGTCGGCGGAGTCGCGGGCGACGTCTTCGGTGTTGAAAAAGACATCGCCGGCGCGGTGCTCGATCTCGGCCCGATGTTCGTCGGCCGCCTCGGTTCCATCTTCGAGGACATCGGCTCGGTCGCCGGCGACATCGTCGGTGCCGTGGTAGGCGCGCCGGTTGCCATCGCGAGCGGCGCCGCGAACGCCATCACTGGCTTGATCGACGGCGCGATCGGCGGGATCGCCGGCGCCGTTGGACAAGGTCCCGCGCTCGTCGACACGCATCACCGCCTTAATGAAATCACCGAGTCGATGGAGAAACGCGAAAGCCAAAGCCACGTGCGGCAGGTCGTCGTCTCGACCACGAACACGCGCGAAGAATTCGTCACCCGCACCTTCTCGAATCCTTATCGCGATCGTTCGCTCCAGTTGCGTTTCGTCCCCGTCTACCGGCACTTCGAGGTCGTCACGACGATCCGCTTCGGTGTGCATGGGCTCGCGATGCTCGCGGGCAAACTCGACACCAACGTGCAACGCGCGCAATCGGGCATCGCGTCGCAGTTCGGCCTGGCCTCGCGGTTGAGCGTGGCGAACACGCCATCGCTCGCGTCCGCAGCAACAACGCCGGCGGCTCCCGCTATTTCCCGCCTCGTCAGCGCTGCGACGGTCACCAAAGTCGCGCTCGCTTCCGCGCAGGTGAATCACGACGACACCGATGTGCGGCGGCCGATGGTCGATTTGCTAGTCCGCAATACAAGCGGAGGCGATCGCGAAAAAGGCGTGCATGTAGAGCAAGGCTTGCGTTGGAGCGGAGCGCAGGTGCGCGACAACGTGTTGCACGTACCCGCGGCAGAGCCGGCGATTCTTGGCAAAGCGTGGCACCTCGACGACCGCGTCGCCGGCCGTTTAGGCGATGCGATCTCGCGGCTTTCTGCTGACCGGCTGGTTGCGCTCGCTCCGAAAATCGAGACACGACAGATTCACATCTTCGCCGGCACCCACGTCGAAGCAGTTCCGGGCGAATGCACATTGCCGGACATCCTGACGGACGCACTGAAGCCGCCGGCGAACGCCTGACGCAAAGCGTTCGCTCTACATCCGCGAATCGGGCGTCGCCGTCGGAGACGGCAGCAAACCGCGATCGAGCGCGTCACTCTGCGGCATGCCCGCCTGATCATTCGGGAAACTTGGCGACGGACTCGACGTTCCGGACGGCTCACTGTCTTCATTTTCCGAAGGCGTTTCGGGCGGCGTGTAGGACGGCGTCGGCGAATATTCCGTTGCGAAACGCACCCGGTAACGGACGAGATATTGGTCTTCAGGCGCAGCCTTCTTTCCAGTGAACGTCTCGCGCGGCGGTGACCATTCGGACCATTGATCGCTGGTCTTCGGCGATGCCGGCAGGATCACGCTGAAGATCTGGCGGTCCTCGTTCTTCGCGCCGACCGTGATTTCGCGTCCGGCATTACGCGAGTTCAGAGTCGACCACGCGGGGACGATGATCTTCCCCTCCGACTCCCGCGCATCTGCCCAGCGCAAATCGGAGTACGCGCGATCAGTGTTGGTCACGGTAAGCGCAACCTGAAACTCCGCGGCCTTCAATTCTTCGGCCGTGCGTCGTTTCGTCGGCGTCTGCACCTCAATCTCCAGCGCGAGTTCCTTGCCATCGATCAACGGCGGATGATCCGCGGTGGCGTAGCCGACGGCCGCGACCGCGCCGAGCACCACGATGCAAACAGCAAGCGCGATCGACTGCGGAATGATGTAGCCGAGAAAGCCAGTTTGCCTAACGAGTAGTGTGGTGACGAAACCAACGACGAAACCGAGAATCGCGCCGAGCGGGATCCAGACGATGACGATCAGACAACCGCGTCCACCCTCCATGTTGGAGACGTGATGCATGGTCGTGATCCAGTCGGCGATCGGCGCGACCGCGCAGGCGGAAAGGATAGCGGTAATCAGCCCGACGAGCAGAGCAACGGGCCAGCGACGCACTTTTTTGGGCGCGGCTTCTGCGTTCTCCATCAGTCGTTAGGCTGACGGAAAACGACGCCGCCCTTCAACACCAATCGCACTTTGCGCAGTGCTGAGATGTCGTGGCTCGGATCGCCGCTCACGGCGACGAGATCTGCGAGCAGTCCCTGCCTAACGAGTCCTCGATCAGCCAGATGAAAGATGTTTGCGTTGCCGCTCGTCGCCTGGCGCAAGACTTCAATCGGCGTGAAACCGTACTCGTTGACGAGCAACTCTGCTTCGAGCGCGTTCTCACCATGCGCGAAGACGCCGACATCGCCGCCGAATGCAAACGTCACGCCCGCATCACGCGCCGCCTTCATGCTCGCGCGTTTCTCCTTAATGCGCGGCGGCTCCGGGTCAGTGCCTTTCTTCCAGCCGCGATAACGCGAGACCGCATCACCTGCAGCAACCGTCGGACAGAACGTGACGCCTTTGTCCTTCATCAACTTGAAGACATCAGGCGTGCCTTCGTCGCCGTGCTCAACCGTCTCGACGCCAGCGTTAATCGCGCGCCGCATTCCCTCCGGAGTTGTTGCGTGCGCGACGGCCGGTCGTCCTGCTGAGCGCGCCGTCTGCACGAGCGTGTTGAGCTCCTCTTGTGAGAACGTCGGACGCGACGGCTCCCCATCGCGCCAGCGATAATCCGCGTAGACCTTCACCCAGTCTGCACCCTTGCCGATCTGTTCGCGGACGACGCGACGGATGTCATCAATCCCGCTCGCCTCCTGCGCACCTTGCGGCACATCCACTTCGCTCGCGTACTTCGGTCCGTAGGCACCAGTCGCGACGATCGCGCGCGTCACCACGATCAGTCGCGGGCCCGGAATGATTCCGGAGTCGATTGCCTGTTTCAATCCGACATCGCCGAAAGCCGCACCTTCCGTTCCGAGATCACGTGCCGTGGTGAAGCCGGCTTCGAGTGTCTTGCGCGCATGCACCGTCGCGCGCGCCGTGCGGAGCGCGAACGACTCGTTAGTCACCTGCTCGTTCCAGCTCGTCTCGTTGTAGGGATGGAGGAACATGTGCGAGTGGCCTTCGATCAGACCGGGCAGCAACGTCTCGTTAGGCAGCTCGATCGTCTCCGCATCAGCAGGCGCGGAAATGTTTGCTCCGGCCGCCGCAATCTTGTCGTCCGTCACGAGCACAGACCAGCCGGCGTGCATCTCCTGCCCGTCGAAGACTGCGGCCGGTTTGAGGAGAAGTGACTTGGCACTCGCGCTTGCGAGCGAAAGCAGCAGAGCGGCAGCGATCGCTTTCATTCCTTGCGCGCGACGATCTCGAGAAACATCGGCGTGGTGAACCATGAATTCGGATCGGCATCGGCTTCGCGAAACTCGCGCAGGATGTCGGCTGCGAGCTCGTCCGAAATACGGCCGAGCTCCTGGAGCCGCGCGACGTTGATTTCGATGAAGCTCTTCGGCCATTGCCACGTGTAATCGCGCGGCGAAATCGTGCGCACGCGCGGGACGATCTCAATCACGCGCATGCCGGCGTTTTGCAGCAGCTGGGGCAACTGTCGCGCGACATTTGGATCACCGCCGGAGGCGAGCCAGCTCTCGCTCACCGCCAGTTCAAACTTCTCCAGCGCCGGCCGGATCGGCATGAAGCGGAACGTCAGGTAGTCGCTGTATTCGTGGAAAATCGCGATCCCGCCGGGACGCAGCGCGCCGGCGATGTTCTCGACCAGCTTCTTCGGCGAGGAGACGAAATTCATCACCCAGCGACACCAGCTCGCGTCGTAGCCAATATCGCCTAACGAGAGCTCCATCAGGTCGCCCTCGCGAAATTCGACATTCGTTAGGCCACGCCGCGCGCAGCGTTCACGGGCGGCTTCGAGGAAACGCGCAGACCGCTCGATGCCGAGGACCGCGCCGCTCCGGCCGACGATCTCTGCGAGATCCGCGGTCGCGTAGCCGGGGCCCGATCCAACATCGATCACCCGCCAGCCTTCGGTGATGCCGACGCGGTGCCAGCATTCCGTGACTGCATCGCGCCAGACGCGATGCTGCAGGCCGAGCCGCGCGACTTCTTCATCGTGCGTGCCGAGCACGTAATCGGTTTCGCCTGCGGTTGTCTCCACAGCCGACATAATGAATATGCGAGTGCGTTGTGCCTACAGTGATTTTCGCGCGGCGAATCCCTTTTCAGACGCTCCCGTGAGGGCCCCGCTGCGATTCCGGAGGCGTATGGTTAAAGCGCTGTTGCTGATTGTCTCGGTTTTGTCTGCTCGAGTGCGCGGCTGCGCCTCCAGAGACGTACACGAAGACGCGTCGTGGTGCTCGGCCGCGGGACATCGGGCCTGAGTTGGACCGGGTGCACGAATCGCGAAGCAGAATGGGCCCCGCGGGAGACCGCGATGCGCATGTGACGGATTGAGCGTAGCGGCGCCGGAGCTTGCGTAGATTGCAGCTTTGCGCGCGCGGCGTTTAGTTCGAATGCCATGCGCGGGCGCAAAGCTGCCGTCATTTTCGTTCTCGTCACTGTCACGCTCGACATGCTCGCGGTCGGACTGATCGCGCCCGTCCTGCCGAAGCTGATCCTCGATTTCCTCGGCGGCGACATGAAGGTCGCAGCGGATTGGAACGGCGTCTTCGGCACCGTCTTCGCCGCGATGCAGTTCTTCTTTTCGCCGGTGCTTGGTGTG
>JBJMWV010000147.1:0-9388 GCA_045809985.1 Chthoniobacterales bacterium
AGCGGACTCAAGACGGCGGTGCGTTACACGCTCGCGAAGCTGAACTCGTTAAGCGACGAGCAGTTGCTGGCGGATCTCTGCGCGTCGTTTCAGGCCGCAGTCGTTGATGTGCTCGTTCAGAAAACGCTCAGCGCAGCGCGACAGGCGAAGGTTCCGCTGGTCACGCTCAGCGGAGGAGTGAGCTGCAACAACGCCTTGAGAGATGAGCTGCAACACGCATGCACGCGCGCCGGTCTGCGCTTCGTCGCCGCTCCTCGTTCGCTCACGACCGACAACGCCGCGATGATCGCCTTCGCGGCGCTGCTCCGCTTCGAGCAAGGTCGCACCTCGGATGTAGCGGAGGAGGTCGATCCCAATCTCGCGCTGGCGTGACAAATCAATATTCGCGCGCGAGCAGATAGCTCGCGATCTGACGAAGCATATCGGCGCGTGCGCCGAAAGATTTGAGCGCGGCATCCGCTTTTTGCGTGAGGCGCTTCGCTTCACGGCGGGAGCCATCGAGACCGATGACTGCGGGATAGGTTGCTTTCTGCGCGGCGACATCTTTGCCGGCGCTTTTGCCGAGCTTCTCCGACGTTTGTGTGACGTCAAGAATGTCGTCGATCACCTGAAAGGCGAGGCCTAACGAGTGGCCGAAATCGGTGATCGCGGCGAGTTGCTTGTCCGTTGCGTTTGCGGTCATCGCGCCGAGCCGAACCGAGACTGCAAGCATCGCGGCGGTCTTGTTCTCGTGGATGTAACGCAGGCCCGCGCGCGTGACCTTCTGGCCTTCGCCTTCAAGATCGGCGACCTGGCCGGCGATGAGTTTCTGACTGCCGGCTGCAACCGCGAGATCGCGCAGCATGTCACGTAAGCTGTGTCGCCGCGTCGGCTCGGCGTGCGTCGCGATCTCGAACGCGATCGTGAGCAAGCCATCGCCCGTGAGAACTGCGATTCCGTCGCCGAACACCTTATGCGAGGTCGGTCGTCCACGACGCAGATCGTCGTTGTCCATGCTCGGCAGATCGTCGTGGACTAACGAGTAAGTGTGAATGCACTCAACCGCGCAGGCGAACGGCAGCGCAGCCTTGGTTTCGCCGCCACATGCTTCCGCCGCCGCCAGGCAGAGGATCGGGCGTAGCCTTTTCCCACCGGCAAAAAGGCTGTAGCGCATCGCCTTGTGGATCGTCGCCGGTTTCGTCTTCTCGTTAGGCAAAAACCGGTCGAGCGCGCGGTCGACTTCCTTCTGCCGGGCGGCGAGATACGCCTTGAGTTCCATCGCTGCGGACTGTGAGAACTCCTGCCAGACTTCGCAAACGAATTTCCCAACAATGACCGCAGACCAGTTGCTCAGCTTCGAAGAGGGTCGAATCGAACCGGCCGATTTCCCGCATCGCGAGCACGTGCGCTTCGCCTACGGAATGCTCGCCCACTACTCGTTAGGCGAAGCGCTCGTCCGTTTTCGCATTGGCCTGCAGCACATTGCGCGCAAAGCCGGACAGCCGCAGCTCTATCACGAGACAATCACTGTCGCGTTTCTCGCGTTGATAGGTGAACGCCGTGCGAGCACACACGCGCCGAACTGGGACGAGTTCATCGCGGCAAATGCTGACTTGCTCGATAAGAACGTCCTGCTGCGCTGGTACTCGAAAGAGCAACTCGAGTCCGATCTCGCGCGTCGGACGTTCTGCCTGCCAGCGCCGCGCGGAAAGTAGCGATTAAGAAAGGCCGCGCTGCTGTGTCTGACTTCTCGAGGAGGGAAGATGCAAAAGACACAAGCGTTGCTCTACAAACCAAAAGACCGCTGGCAGATCTGGGTCTGTCTACTCGGGACAATTCTGATGTTCGCCTGCGCGATAGCGCTGGTGCGAAGCGAGCCGGTGCAAGCGCCAGCAATCACATCGGGCGATGACTCGATAACGATCGAATTCCCTCCACCGTCTGCGGAGCCACCGCCGCCGACACCTGAGGACACGCCGGAAGCATTGCCGCCGCCGGACATGAGATCAGATGTTCCCGAGGACAACCCCACGCCAGCGCCAGATCGAAAGCGCGTGCAAGTGCACAACGCGACGGCGCTCCAACGAACGACGACAACTGGCGCGGTCGGTCCGGCGAGCTTGAGCAGCGCGAAGGCGGTAGCTCTCTCCGCACCTCGCCCGGAGTATCCCTACGAAGCGCGTCGCCTGAGGGTCACTGGCTCCGGCGTTGCAGTCCTGATCGTCGATTCCGCTTCCGGCGCGGTGACGAACGTGAGCATCGTGCGCAGCACGGGCAGCCCGATCCTCGACAACGCGGCGATCAGCGGCTTCCGGCGTTGGCGCTTCAAGCCGGGCACTGTCTCGAAAGTCAACGCACCAATCACCTTCACCCTGACAGGTGCGGCCTACTAGTTGCACAATGTGGCCCGGCTCCATCCCACTGGAGCTGCCGATGGAGCCGACGCGCGATGAAACAGCACTGGATTTCGGCGCGGTGCTCGAGCGCTTCGAGTTGCCGCTCCTTCGCTACGCGACGCGCATCATCGGCGATCAGGAACGCGCGCGCGATGTCGTGCAGGAAACATTCGTGCAACTGCAGCGGACGAAGCGCGAGGAGCACGACAATGCGCCGGCGAAATGGCTCTTCACGGTTTGCCGCAATCGCGCGCTCAACGTCTGCCGGAAGGAGCGTCGCATCGCGTTTCTCGACGAGCAGCTGTTGCAAACGCAGACGGCGGTGGAGCCTTGGCCTAACGAGCAGTTGGAGCGCAAGGAAGCGGGCGCGTTCGTGATGCGGATCATCGATACTCTGCCGCCGCGGCAGCAGGAGGTGCTGCAGCTGAAATTCCAAAACGATCTCAGCTACGCGGAGATCAGTGAGATCACAAAGCTATCGGTCAACCATGTCGGCGTGCTGATTCACACCGCACTGAAAACATTGCGCGAGCGCTACGCGGCAGCGTCTCGCGACTTCATCCCATTCCATTCACGCCACACTCCATGAAACTCCATCCTGATGATCCGAAGCTGACCGCGTATGCACTGGGCGAGCTGTCGGCCGAGGAAGCCGCCGCGATCGAGAACGTCATCGCCGAATCGGCGGAAGCGAAGGCGTGGGTGGCCGATGTTGAAGTGCTTGCGGGTGCAATGCGGGACGGCTTCGGCGGCGATCTCGTCGAGCGTCCGCCGGTAACCGTTCTGCAACTTCCAACGGCCCGAAGTCTGTGGGCGGAGGATCGCTGGTCTTCTCTCGCGGCGGCGGCAGTTGTGATGATAGCAGCTGTCGTCGCCGCCGTGACAACGAAGACATCGAGTGAGAACAGTTCGTTCGCGCAGTCGCGCCACATCCGGGGGCGCGGGGAAGTGCAGACGGAGATTGAAGCGGAACTGGTGGACTTCGATGCGACCGGAACCCTGACGCGGCAGGGCGATCGGTTTGTCGCGGCGGCGGATAATCCGATCGCGACATTCCCAATCGAAGTCGGCAAGGCATCCTACGCGGATGTGCAACGGACGATCACGTCTGGCTCGTTACCGCGCCGCGGAACGGTCCGCATCGAGGACATGATCAACTACTTCACCTACGACGATCCGCCGCCGGAATCGGGTCAGCCTTTGTCGATAACGGCTGAGGTTGCGGGTTGTCCCTGGCGCCCCGAGCATCGGCTGGTGCGTGTCGCTCTGCGGGCGAGCGGCGGCGCGAATGATCGCAGCGCAATCATCGCGCAGGATGTGACAGCGCAACTGGAGTTCAATGCGACGAGCGTCACTTCATATCGCCTGGTCGGATATGATCAGGCGCTGAAGGACGGCGCTCCGGGTGAGATCCACTCGGGCGACGCAGTGACGGTTTTGTATGAAGTTGTTCCATCTGACGCGCCGCCGAGTGCGGCAGAAACATTCGTCGTCAAAGTGTATTACAAGCAGCCTGCTCGAGACGTGGCCGAGATGGTCGAAACGTTCGTGACAGACGAGGGGCAGGATTTTGCGAGCGCGTCACCGGATTTTAGATTCGCGGCGGCGGTGGCGGACTTTGGGATGTTCTTGCGTGATTCGTCGGTGGAAAATCGTCTGAGGCTGCGCGCGATTGCTGATTTGGCGAACAAGGGTCGCGGATCTGATCCCGATGGGCGCCGCGCCGGATTCATCGAGCTAATCCGGCAAACGCAGCTCCTGACGCGCGGCTAGATCGCTTCCGCGCTAGCCGCGGTTTCAGCTGGCTTGACCTGCATCGCGAGGAACGCGCCGACCAGGAGCACGGCGGCACTGACGATTTGAGCACTCGTTAGGCGTTCCCCGAAGATCCAAGCCGATAAGCCAACTGCCGCGGCGGGGCAGACGAGTTGTAGCGTTTGCGAAAGGGCGACGCCGAGTTCGCGGATGGCGATGTAGTAGAGGACGTGCGCGAGGCTGATGCAGAGCAGCGCGGAGACGATGAGGATGATGTTCACGTGGGCGGTGGCGTGCACGGGCGTGGCGATGTCGCCGAACATCAGCGTGAGCGGGAAGAGTAGCGCGGACGTGATCAGACTGATGATTCCGAAGCTGCGGATCGAGCCGAGCTGCGCGGATGGGCGCTTCACGAGCACGCTATACAATGCCCAGCAGAACGTCGCGCTCAGCGCAATCAGCACACCGGCGAGTGGGACGTGGCCCATGCTCGTGCCCGGTTGAAACCAGAAGACGCCGACCGCGCCTAACAAGCCGAGCAACGTCCCAAGTTGGAACCGCCATTGCCGGATGACCCACCGCTCTTCGGGAAAGAAAACTAGCGCGAGGATGGCCGTGATGATGACGGACGTGCGCATGAAGATCGCGAACACTCCTGGCCCGATATAGAAGAGCGCAACGACCTGCGAAATCTGGTGAATGACATTGGGAATCGCGGGGACAACGCAAAGGAGAAGTGAGCGGCGATCGAGCGGTCGTTCCGTGCGGCCGAAGCGAAAGAAGGCGAACGGCAGGACCGCCAAACACGCTACTGAGTAGCGGTAGAAATTCTGCGCGTACGGGTCGTAGTAGCGATTCAGGTAATAAAGGAACAGCGATGGCGTGGACCAGATGACGATGGTCGCAAGAATCGCGGCATACCCTTTCGAGAGGCGGGATTTCGCAGGCGATCTCGTCATGCGCGACGATACGAACAGTTTAATTTGCTGGCCTGCAATCGCTCACTCGCTCAGAAACGAAGATACCGAGGAGGAACATGCTTATGTCGAAGAGTCTAACGATCAAAATTTTCGCGGTCGGAATCGCCTGTATGACGCTGAGCAGCGTCGCCTTTGCGCAGAAAGAAAAGGAGAAGAAGGGCGGCGGCGGTTCGACCGAACACGCGAACAAGGCGGTGCAGTATTCGCAGCAGGGGGCGTTCGATCAGGCGCTCCAGGAATTCAGCGCGGCGATCGAGGCGAGTCCGAAAGACATGCGCCTCTACCGCGATCGTGGTGGCGTTTACCTGACGACGAAGCGGTTCCAGGACGCAGTGAATGATTTCGCGAAAGTGATCGAACTGGCGCCAAAGGATTATTCTGGATACTCGCTGCGCGGTGCAGCGGAGAGCGAGTTAATGCAACTCGATCCGGCGATGGCTGATTTTCAAAAGGCGCTCGAGCTGAAGCCAAACGAGCCGGCCACGCTCGCGCGCCGCGGGCTGGCGTATTACCGGCAAAAGAACTACCAGGCCGCGCTCGATGATTACAACAATGCGATCTCGCAAAATCCGAATGACACGCTCGCGCTCAGCCGACGCGCGGATGCGTACGTGGCGCTGAAGCAATTCGAGCCGGCTCGCGCTGATCTTGAGGCGATCACGAAGTTGAAGCCGGACGATTTCCAGGCGCAGGATCGGTTGATGTATGTCCGCGGCCAGTTGCAGGCCAAGGCGCCGCCGCCGCCGCAAGCTGCCGCTCCGATCGCGACTCCGCCGCCGACTCCGACGCCAAAACCGAAGTTGGTCACGCGGGAGAACATCTTCATCGCCATCGGTGCGGTCGTTGTCCTGATCATCGTCGGCGCAATCATCGGCAAGATCATGGTGACGCGGAGCGTGGATTGAGTCTGACTCGCGTGCAGCTTGAATGCTGTGCGTCTGTCTTGCGTCTGAATGAAGACAGGCGGACAAACGCGTAAACCCGACGGAAAGAGACGTTGCTGATGGTGTGGCGTCCGCTTGCCAACCTGAACACGTATCCCTTTAGTCTTTAGCACCCATGAAACACGCATCTGCGGTTTTTCTCACCGGCCTCGCAATTGCAGTCATCAGCGTGGCTGTTCCACGCGCCAGCGCCCAAGGCGATTCAGCCGAGCACACGAAGAAGGGAATCGAGTTCGCTAAGGAGAAGAAATACGACCAGGCGGCGGAGGAGTTCGGCGCTGCGATGAAGGCCGACCCGAATGATCCAAAGCATTATCTGAATCGCGGCCGGGCCTATCGCGCCGCGGGCAAGTTCGACCTCGCGGAAAAGGATTTCACGAAGCTGATCGAACTCGATGCGAAGAGCTCGAACGGCTACAGCGAGCGCGGTAAGACAAAGGTGTCACAGAAGAAGTACGACGACGCGATCGCGGATCTGTCGAAGGCGGTCGAGATCGAGGACAACGATATCGACAGTTATCGCTTCCGCGCCTTCGCATACCTCTCGAAGAACGACTTCGAGAAGGCGGTCGCTGATTACAGCGAAGTGCTCGGCGAAAAGAAGAATGATCCGCAGGCGCTGGAGCGGCGCGCGTTTTGTTACTCCAGCCTGAAGCAGTGGGACAAGGCGATCGAAGATCTCGACGACTACATCAAAGCGCAGCCGAAAGACGCGGAGGCGTACCGGCGTCGCGGTTACGCGCACAGCCAGAGCGGGGACTACACGAAGGCGCTCGCTGACTACAAGAAAGTGCTCGAGTTGAAACCTGGCGATCAGGACGCGCAGAACGCGGTCAAAGCCGTCGAGCAGCGCGCTGGTGGCGCGGCAAAACCAGCTGCTTCTCCGGCCGCCGGCGGCGCTTCGCCCGCCGCTTCTCCAAAGTAATTTTTCCTCGCTTCGGGGGTCTCGCTGCTTGTCGCCGCAGCCCGTGGCGCTTCACACAAATTTCTTTGACACCCCAAGGGCGGCTGCTAGTTTGCCGCCGCTTTTCGCTCGGAACGAGGAGGTCCCACGGTCGGTCAAACTGCGAAGTTTGAAACGGCTCTGGGACTTTTGATTCTCAGTGAGGAGCGACCCGGCGCCTGTGTCACTACTCGTTAGGCGAGATTGTTGCAGGCCGAGATTTGAAACGCGGCCCACATAGCTCAGTTGGTAGAGCACGTCCTTGGTAAGGACGAGGTCACCGGTTCAATCCCGGTTGTGGGCTCCAGTGAGGGCCGCGACCGCAGGTTTAAGGCAGACCAACACCCAACAAGACGAAGTTTAGAGAAAAAGGAAAACGAAATGGCTAAGGACAAATTCGAACGCACAAAGCCGCACGTGAACGTCGGCACGATCGGGCACGTTGATCACGGCAAGACTACTCTCACCGCAGCTATCACCACCGTTCTCGCGAAGAAGGGTTTCGCGCAGGCCCGCGCTTACGATTCGATCGACGCGGCGCCGGAAGAAAAAGAGCGCGGCATTACGATTTCTACCGCTCACGTCGAGTATCAGAGCGACAAGCGTCACTACGCTCACGTCGATTGCCCCGGGCACGCTGACTATGTGAAGAACATGATCACCGGCGCGGCGCAAATGGACGGCGCGATTCTCGTTGTCTCGGCGGCTGATGGTCCGATGCCGCAGACCCGTGAGCATATCCTGCTCGCGCGTCAGGTCGGTGTGCCGTCGATCGTCGTCTTCCTGAACAAGGTCGACATGGTTGACGATCCGGAACTGCTCGACCTCGTCGAGATGGAAGTGCGCGACTTGCTCACGCAGTATGAATTCCCGGGCGATGCAATCCCGATCGTGAAGGGTTCCGCATTGAAGGCGCTGAACGGCGATCCCGAGCAGGAAGCGCAGATCAATGCGCTCGTTGCGGCCGTCGATGATTACATCCCCGTACCAGAGCGTCCAGTCGATCAGCCGTTCCTCATGCCAGTGGAAGACGTGTTCAACATTGAAGGTCGCGGCACGGTTGCGACTGGTCGTGTCGAGCGCGGCATCCTCAAGAAAATGGAGGAAGTCGAAATCGTCGGCATTCGCGACACCGCGAAGACGACCTGCACCGATATCGAAATGTTCCGCAAGCTTCTCGACGAAGCGCGCGCCGGCGACAACGTCGGGCTGCTGCTCCGCGGCACGAAGAAGGAAGATGTCGAGCGCGGTCAGGTCATCGCCAAGCCCGGCACGATCAAGCCGCACCGCAAATTCAAGGCTGAGGTGTATGTCCTTTCGAAGGAAGAGGGCGGCCGTCACACGCCGTTCTTCACCAACTACCGCCCGCAATTTTACTTCCGCACCACGGACGTGACCGGCACGGTCAAGCTCCCGGACGGCGTCGAGATGGTCATGCCCGGCGACAACGTCAGCGTTGAAGTCGAGCTCATCACGCCGATCGCGATGGAGAAGACGATCCGGTTCGCTATTCGTGAAGGCGGCAAAACCGTCGGCGCGGGTCGCGTTGGCGATATTCTCGATTAATATATTTTGTGCTGTCGCTCCTGCTCGCGAGTCGAGCAGGAGTGCGGCGCGAAGAACGCGAGTTTAGGTCAGTAGCTCAATTGGTAGAGTAGCGGTCTCCAAAACCGTCGGTTGGGGGTTCGAGTCCCTCCTGGCCTGTTCCGTCACTTTCCCGAAAGCCATCTTGTTGTGATTTCAAAAGCGAAAAACTTCTTCAGCGAAGTCAGGGTCGAGCTGCAAAAAGCCTCCTGGCCATGGGAGCCGAAGGAGAAGGGGATGAAGCGTTACAAGGAGCTGACCGACTCCACGCTCGTCGTCATCATCGCCATGCTCTTGTTAGGCGGTTACGTCGCGCTTTTTGATTTCGTGCTGGTCAACATCATCCACTTCTTCACCCGGATTCACTGATATGGCGGTCCTTGCTCCGAAAGATCAGTGGTATGTGGTGCACGTGCTCTCCGGACAGGAGAACAAGGTGCGCGACAACATCGCAAAACGCGTGAAGACGGAAGAGATGGGCGACGTTGTCTACGAAGTGCTCGTCCCGACCGAACGCGTCTCCGAGATCAAGAAGGGCAAGAAGAGCGAGACGACACGCAAGTTTTTCCCCGGCTACCTGATCGCGAACATGCATCTGCTCGACGAGAACAATCAGCTCGTCGGTCGCACCTGGTATTTCATCCGCGACACTCCTGGCGTGATCGGCTTCGCCGGAACAAAAGACAAGCCGATCCCGATGCGGCCATCGGAAGTCGAAAGCATGCTCGCGCAGATGCGTGAGCGCGAGGAGAGCGTCAAGCCGAAGGTCAGCTTCGAAGTCGGCGAGACGGTGAAGGTCGCTGACGG
>JBJMWV010000148.1:0-7837 GCA_045809985.1 Chthoniobacterales bacterium
CAGAGGTCAAACTGTGGGGCGTTGAACCTGAAACTGCTGCGCCGGCTACGCTCTCATTTGGTGCGGGAGCGCCACAGGTGTTTGCCGACTTCAAGCAATCATTCGTCGACGGCGCCGGCGGCAGCAGCGTCTTTCCGCGCATGTGGCAACGCATGCGGCCGGTGACCGATGATGCCTTTGCAGTTCCGCTTGAGGACGTGCGCAAAGCGATGCGGCTGATGGCCGAAAAAGCGCGCGTGATCTCCGAAGGCGCGGGCGCGCTGGGACTCGCTCTCGCGCTCAGCGGAAAGGTTGGAGCAGGCCCAATCGTCTGCGTCGTCTCCGGCGGCAACGTCGACCTGAAGAAATTCGGCGAGCTAATCGACGCATGAATGGTCGAATCGACGCAATGTTCCTGAGCGAAGGCGAGGTCCGCGCGCACCTTCGCATGGACGAACTAATTCCAGCGATCCGTGAAGCGTTGCACGACCTCTCGTTAGGCAAAGTCCAACAACCGCTGCGTCAGGTTCTCACGATCAGTGATCGCAGCGGCTTTTTCGGGCTGATGCCTGCGTATGCCTCATCGCGGAACGCCCTCGGCGCAAAGCTCGTCACGTTTTATCCACACAACCAGGGCGTGCACACGCATCACGCCGTCATCCAGCTCTTCCGTCCGGAGACCGGCGAACCGCTCGTCACTATGGACGGCCGCCTCATCACCGAGATGCGCACCGCCGCTGCGTCTGCCGTCGCTACCGATCTGCTCGCGCGTGATGACTCCTCGGTTCTCGCAATCCTCGGGTCTGGTGTGCAGGCGCGGAGCCATCTCGAAGCGCTACGACTCGTTAGGGACTTTCGCGAAGTCAGAGTCTGGAGTCCGCGTCACGCCGCCGACTTCGCGCGCGAGTTCGGCGTCCTCGCGACATCGACGGTCGCTGATGCCGTCAAGCATGCGGATGTCATTGTCGTCGCCACTTCCGCGACGACGCCGGTCTTGTGCGGCGAATGGGTTGCACCCGGAACGCACATCAACGCGGTCGGCGCGACGCGCCCAAACTGGCGCGAACTCGACGATGCACTCGTTAGGCAAGCGCGCCTTTACGTTGAGTTTCGCGAACCAGCACAGAAGGAATCGGGCGACGTCATCGCTGCGAGCGAGATCTTCGCCGAACTCGGCGAAGTCGTGGCTGGTGCCAGGCCCGGGCGCCAATCAGCCGACGAGATCACGCTCTATAAATCCGTTGGTGTCGCAGTCGAAGACGTCGTCGCCGCGGACCTGGTTTATCAGGCTGCGATTCGCAGTAGGCGCGGAGATGGACCGCGCTAAGCTCGACGGAGCAAAAATGAAGGAGACGAACCACCTTCGCGGCGCACGCATTTATCTCTCCGGCCCGATGGATTTCGTCGCTTCACGCGTCGAAGAAAAGACGACCGGCTGGCGAAATCGCGTCGGCGATTTCCTCCGCTCCTTCGGGTCGATCGTCTTTGATCCGTGGTTCAAGCCCGCCGTGCGCGGTCTGCATCAATACGGTCTCGAGACATCAACACGATCGACGTGCGCGAGAACTGGACCTTCGATTCCGGCCGTGAAGGTGATGAGACCCGCGCCGCCTGCGCCGATAACTTCTGGGAAACGCTGCACATCGATCTCCGGATGGTCGATACGAGCGACTTCACCATCGCCTACTGCCCGACCAACATCTACAGCGTCGGGACGGCGCACGAGATCATCCTTTCACGTCAGCAGATGAAGCCGGTGCTATTCGTTAGTCCGCCCGTCACCTTCCCTACGTACGACCAACTCTGCGATCACCTGCGGAATGATCCGAAAGGCGCAGCGTTACTCGAGAAGCTGGCCGATGAAGTTCCAATCAAGCCCAACCCGCGCGGCATCCCGAGTCTTTGGTATATGCCATTGATCGGAAGCGGGAACTTCTTCGACGGCTTCGGGTTTAACCAATACATCGACCGCTTTAACTGGCAGGCCATCCCGATGGACGAACGCGAGGTGCGCCATCCACCAAAGCATCCTCTTCTACCCTTTCTCGAGAAGCTCTCGCGGGAAGTGCCGAAGCGCTGGGATAACAAGCTCAAGCAGTACGTCACGAACGACGATTGGTTGCTCTGGGACCTGGACTCAAGCGATGAGCAAGGTGAAACCGTAACCGATAGCGGGACCTAGGAGGTCAGCGTCAGCTCAATCGGAGATTGACGGTGGCGGCTCTTCTTAACAGGATTGCCGCGGAAAGGCGGCCTTAGCAGCGGCCTCGCTAAATGAACCTAATTTGGATTCCCCTCCAAGCAGGCGTGCGTGCGCACTGGCTTATAATTTGTGGCATCACCCTACTCGCGGCGGCGCAAGCTCGCGCTGCAACTATAACCGTGCAGAGCACGGCAGATGGCGCGGCCAACGCGGCGAATTGTCCCGGCCCAGGTTGCCGACTACGCGATGCGCTCGCGGCGGCAAATAGTGGCGACACGATCAACTTTTCCGTCACCGGCACAATCATGCTCAATAGCGGTGAGCTCTCGATCGCCAGAAATCTAACGATCACCGGCCCGGGTGCGCCCAGCCTCACGATCGATGGCAACGCGAGCACCCGCGTGTTTTACATCGCGCCTAATCTCGGCGTCTCGATCTCCGGATTGACCATCGCAAACGGCAAGACCGGATTCGGCGGCGCGCTTTACAACGATCACTCGAATGTCGCGCTCGCCCTCTCCGTTGTCCGCAACAACTCTGGTGCCTACGGCGGAGCCATCTACAATGACGGCTCAACGGACGGCGGCACCGGCGTGGCCACCTTCACCTTGAGTAACTCAACTGTTAGCAGCAACACCGCGAGCAATGGCGGCGGCGCAATTTTTAACTATGCGCAGAACACGGGGAGCGGTGGGACCACGTCCGTCACGCTGACGATCCTCAACAGTACTTTAAATAATAACGTTGCCGGTAACGGCGGCGGCGGAATTGCAAACTACGGCGTCTTCCCCGGAGCGAACGGCCTGGTTAACATCACCAATAGCACGTTGAGCGCGAACTCGGCCAGCGCCGGCGGCGGTATCTACAACATAGGTGATCTAGGAAACGCCACCGTCACGATCAACAACAGCACACTCAGCGGCAACACGGCGTCGACTGCCGGTGGCGCAGTTTATACCATCATTGATGCTGGAGACCCGGGCATCGCCGCGCTGAATACGGCGAACACGATCTACAACGCTGGCGCCTCAGGAGGCACGATCACCAGTTCGGGCGGTAGCGTAAATTCCAGTGGCTACAACCTGGCCAGCGATAACGCGAACAATAACTTAAGTGGCACCGGCGATATTATTAACACTAACCCGCAGCTAGGTCCCTTGCAGAACAATGGCGGACCGACCGCGACGCATGCGCTGGGGACAAACAGTCCGGCACGCGAAGCCGGCAATCCAAGCTTTGATCCGAATGCGTTCAATCCGCCGTTGATTAACGACCAGCGCGGTTCCGGATTTCCACGCGTGCTTAACCGGCTGGATATCGGCGCTTATGAATTACCCGCCCCGCTGACTCTCGTCCACGCCAGCTCCTTCGCGAACCACATCGCATTGCCCAGCACTGTTCTGCCTTTTGAGGTTAACTTACCGTTAAGCGGCAGTCCTGGAGTCGAATGTCGAAGCGACGATGGCAACGGAGCTAATCTCCACAACATCTTCTTCTACTTCCCTAATCAAATAACCACGACTGCCAACGCAACCGTAAGCTGCGGCACGGTTACCTCCCGAGGAACGAGCGGGAATCCCATTAGCGTTGAGTTCAGCGGTGCAGCCTGCGACCAGAAATACGTTACCATTACCTTAAGTGGCATCCAGGATAGCTATGGCCAGACGCTCGCGTCGGCGAGCGTGATGGTAGGTCTTCTCCTTGGCGATGTGAACGGCGATCGTTTCGTTAATGCGGCTGATGCGACGGTGACACGGAATCGTTCCGGGCAGACTGCCGACGCCACAAATTTTCGCGCCGATGCGAACGTTGACGCCACCATCAACGCGGCTGACGCGACGACCGTCCGCGCGCGTTCGGGAAATTCCCTGCCGGCTGGCGTGCAGCAGTTTACTCGGACAGAGTCGGATTCACGCGTCCCTGCTGAGCATCGGCCTTAGCCTAAGAGCGCACCCGTTCGGAAAATCCGCCGCCACCGCCGCTACCGCTTACCCTTAACGTATTCGAGGATCTTGGCGGTGTTCGCTTTCACCGACCAGACGAAGCGGAGGAAGTCGGCCGGGTGGATGTCATGGGTGCGAAAGAAGCGGCGATCGCCGCCGCAGCAGTACATTAATTCGTTAGGCATCTCGCCGCGGAGGCGCGCCTTGGCTTTCTCGATAATGCGTGGGAGCCAGACGATTCCGCCGAGCTCCGCGTCTTTCGCAGGTAGGTTCTCGACCGCGATCGTCTTCTCGGACCAGACGCCACGCTGCATGACCAGGAAGTAATCGCGGCGTGCGGCGGTGATGAGCAGCGCGGTCTCGGGATCGAGATCGGAGGAATCCTCCGCGTAATCGTAAAGCTCCATCGGCTTCGCCCCGAAGGAGCGAAGGACGCCGACTTCGCGCGGCGTGAAGAAGGTGTTCACGTTGCGGTTTTCGTTTCGATATTTCACGAGGCCTTTGTCGTAGAGCTCTCGGAAACGTTGATGCCATGCGTAGTTATCGCCCTTCATGCAGTAATGTGGGCCCAGCCTACAGGATGACCGCGCGGCGGCAATACTAACGAATCGCGGTGGAGTCGCTCGCGCTGAGATCGGCAAAGCCGTGTGCAGCTGAGGGCGCTGGACGCTACAACGACGCGGCGCCCGCTGCAGCAGTTGCATCGAGCGGCTGCGTGCTATCGTAAACGCAGCGATGTTTTTGCCGAACCAAAAGGTTGTTTGTGTCGATGGCCGCTTCCCGATCGGGATCGAGAAGTTGTATGCCGAGCTGCCGAAGGAAGGCTCGACTTACACGATCCGCGACATCGTCCCCGGCGTCGGGTTGACGGGCGAGGAAGGCGAAGTGGCGGTTTATCTCTGCGAAATCAAAGGCCCGCTCAATGCACACGGGATCGAGCGCGGATTTCGCGCCGACCGTTTCGCGCCGCTCTCGACAATCGAGGAGACAGAGGAAGAAGAAATCGAGATCGGCCTGCCCGGACTGGTGCCGGCCTAACGAGTCGAGGCGCGGCAGTTAGAGGCCGCTTGGAAACGTCTCCTCGACTTCGCTCCCCCACTCCGCGGTGCGCTCCAGCGGTTCGACCGCGCTGGTGTAATCGAAGTGCAGAACGGCATCGAACTGGTCCGGCAAACGCGCATTGAAGTAGTGGCTCGCTCGCTCGCTCTCCGGTCTATAGATCACACCGATCGCGCGTTCGAGTCGCTCCGCGCGTAAGGCCGCCGATGTATCGCCGCCGTCGCGCAGATTTAGAAAGAAGCGTGGACAATCGGCTTCGTGGAAGACCCGCTCGTAGCTGTCTCGCATGCTCGGGCGAATCTGTTTGCGTTCCGCGGGTGCATCCCAATCGGATGCCGCTGTCACGGTGCCGGTGTGAGTGGTGAAACCAATCAAAACGACATCGCGCTTGAAATGATCGCGCGCGAGCTGGCCCAGATTCCATTCGCCACGCTCCCCCATCTCCGTCGCGCGCGCATCGCCGAGATGCGAGTTGTGCGCCCAGACGACGATCTTCGCCGCCCTGCCGCGCGTGCTGCTGAGATGCTTTTCGAGCGCGCGCAGCGACTCCATCATGTGTGAATCGCGCAGGTTCCAGGACGCAGCGCCGCGCTGGAACATGTTCCGGTAATACTCCTCGGCATTGCGCACCACGAGGGCGTTTTGCTCCGCGCAAAAGTACGCATCGGCAGCGACCTGGCCGTCGCGGTGCAGGTAATCCATCGCTTTGCGCCTGAGCGCGACGAGCTCGTTCACCACTTCGCGTTCGCAATCGGAGCGCATCCCAAACGCGGTGGCGTAACCGTACGCTTCCGTGCTCGCGCCGAACTGCTCGAAGCAGCCGTAATGCTTCAGGGCGCGTTGCGCAGCTTCCGGATCAACGCGCTTGAGATAATCCAGGACGGCCTCGATCGAGCCATGCAGGCTGTAGAGATCGAGCCCGTAATATCCGCACTTGTTCCGCTCCGCCTGCCCATCGTTGTACTCGCGCAGCCAGCTGATGAAATCGAGCACGTCGGCATTGCGCCACATCCATTGCGGGAAGCGCTTGAAGCCGCTGAGCGATGCGACCGCGTCCGCGTCGCTCCCCACTCCTTGGACGAAGCTATTGATGCGATAAGCATCCGGCCAATCTGCTTCCACCGCGATCGCGTTGAAGCCGCGCTCCGTGATCAGCCGTTTCGTGATCTGCGCGCGCTCGCGATAGAATTCATGCGTGCCATGACTCGCCTCACCGAGCAGGACAACGCGCGCATCGCCGACCAGCGCGAGCAGCGAATCGTAATCACTCACGCCGCCGGTCAGCGGCTCGGCCGCGGCACGGACTATTTCGCCTAACGACTCAGAATGACGGAACTTCGTCGCGCTATGCTGCGATGGCTGCCTCACGTTGCCTTCCCTTGGCAAGAAGTTCTCGCACCTCGTCATCGCTCGTCTGCGAGAAGTCTTCGTAAAAACCGCCCACCCCGTAGAAGTATTCGGCGACGAGCAGCACCACGACCTTATCTGCCGTGCGCTCGATTTCCGCCGCTGTCGAGTCGGGTGCGACTGGTGCCGCGACGATGATTTCGCCGACGTTCAAGTCGCGTAAGGCACGAATCGCCGCGAGCATCGTCGAGCCGGTCGCGATGCCATCATCAACCAGGATGACGGTTTTGCCGTCGACGTTCGGCGGCGGAAGATCGTCGCGATACTCACGCTCGCGTCGCTCTAGTTCTTCGCGTTCGCACGCGGCCACCTCCTCGAAGACATTCGCCGGCACGCGCAGCGATCCGACGACATCGCGATTCATCACGCGCACACCGCCGGTCGCGATCGCGCCCATCGCCAGCTCTTCATGTCCGGGAACGCCGAGCTTCCGGACAACAAATACGTCGAGCGGGACCTGCAACGCTTCCGCGATCCGCGCGCCAACCGGAACACCGCCACGGGGCAAAGCGAGCACGATTACGTCATCGCGTTTGGCGTAATCCTTCAGCTCGCGCGCGAGCAACGCGCCTGCTTCATCGCGATCCTGAAAATGCATTTTCATCGCATCCGACTCTCCGCTCAGTCTAACGCATGATTGCTCAACGCGCACAGGGGCACGACTTGCGAAACGCAGTTCATTTTTGGCGGCAGGCTGCGAATGTTACGAATGGGGCCCGTCGAGTCAGCTGAAACGGAAGAGCACTCCTGTTGCGGCGGTCACAATCATCACACTGCAGCAGAAACGACCAGCGCTGCGGCGGCGCGTCAGCCGGCGAAGAAATACTTCTGCCCGATGTGCGCAGGTGTGGAAAGCGACGCGCCGGGCACCTGTCCGAAATGCGGCATGGCACTGGAGCGTAACCCGCTCTTCCGGTCTAACGACAAGGCGATCTTCACCTGCCCGATGCATCCGCAGATCGAGCAGGATCATCCGGGAACCTGCCCGATTTGCGGGATGGCGCTGGAGCCGAAGAACGCCACGGCGGCGGACGACGAAGAGAACGCGGAGTTGCGCGACATGTCGCGACGCTTCTGGATCGGCACCGTGCTCGCGCTGCCCGTCTTCGTCATCGCGATGGCGCATCTGTTGCCGAATGCACCGCAATGGGTGCAGGGCGATGTCTCGCGCTGGGCGCAATTCGTCCTTAGCACCCCGGTCGTGCTGTGCACCGGCTGGCCGTTCTTTCAACGCGCGTGGCAATCC
>JBJMWV010000149.1:0-3119 GCA_045809985.1 Chthoniobacterales bacterium
CGACCATGATGAGCCCTACGATGATGCCGCCCTTGTAACCTAACTTCACCGCGAGCCAGCCGGCCGGCATCGCCATGAGGAAGTAGCCCAGGTAGTGCGCGAACTGCACCCAGGCGGATTGCGCGAGGCTGAGACGGAGCTCTTCCTGGAAGTGCTTGTCCATCACATCGATCATCCCGTTGCAGAAGCCCCAAAGGGCAAACAGGAAGACGAGGAGGAAGAAGGTGAAGGCGACGTTGCGGCCGCCTTCGAGAACGAACATGCCGCGCCGCGCGGTGTGTGGATCGATGCGCGCCGCTCCAATCGCGCGCGGCTTGGTCGAAGCGGTTTCTGTAGCCATAAGCCTAACGAGTGGTTGGTTTAGAACGTGACGCCCATCTGCGCACCGATCACGACCGCATCGGGAATGTCGCCCGTGCCGCCGGGATCAATCACCCATTGCAGGTCAGGTTGGAAGTAAGCCCAGTTTCTAATCTGAAAGCGATGTGCAACTTCGAGCACCTTCTCTGACTCGGCGCGGTGCGGTGTGTTTGCGCGCACGCTGTGCGCGTAATCATCGCTCAGGTGGCCGTAGATGAAGTGCAGCATGGTGTGGTCTTTGTCGCGCGTCGGGAAAAGGCCTTTGTAGTTCAAGCCGAAGTTGATCTGGAAGGGCACAATCGAGATCGCTTCCTGCGGATAGTAGCCGCTGGCGATGAATGCAGTCAGGCCCTGATCGCTACCCGGTGCTTCCTGGAACAACATCTGATCGGCGTTCGCATAGAAGCCGTAGGAGTGATCTTCAAAGCCGCCGAGAAAGCGGTGGTAGAAATCAAACTCCGAGTAAGTGACACCTACCCAGTAGTGACCGGGCAGACCTTTGAGCACGCGCGACGCGCCATTCTTCCCCTCGCCTGCTACGACTGTTTTCCCGAACTCCGGCGTCCAGCCAACCTGGAAAATCGCAGTGTAGCCATCATCGCTGTGAAATTGCCAATCGAGTCCGTGCAGGTCGTTCTCGAACATCCCTTGCGACGTCTGGAAGATGCCCGCCTTTAAGTGAAACTCCGGCGTCGGATCGATGAACACCGATGCCGCCCAAACCGCGAACGGATAGGCCGAGAAGCGAGTATCGAAGAGAACATTGCGGATGTTGCCGTCGATGCCGTTGTTCAATGAATAGCCGTAGAGCGGATTCGTATTGAAATCATCTGACGCGCCGTAGCGTCCGATCTTAAAGGTGAGGCGATCGTCGAGCAGCTTCTGCTGAAGAAAGACCTGGTAGAGGAAGGTGCGCTGTCCGCCGACTAACTGCTGCACTGAGTAGATACTGTGGACGTATTGTGCGGTGAGATCACCGGTGCCTTCGCGATCGATCCCGCTGATCACGAACTGTCCACCGCGCCAGCCGACTAGCTTCTCCAGGTCGAACTTAAGTCCAATCCAGATGTCGTGATCGTAGGTCCAATGGCCGGAGTGCGCGCCGCCGCTCACGTTGCCATTGATGATGTTGTTGTAGAACCCGAAGAAGTCGATGCCGGCGGCGTGCATCCGCGCGCGCGTCCCGCGCCAGGTGCCGGTCATGAAGTCGTCGCCAGTCATGCCGGCGTCCTCGACCTGCGCTTCCATCTCCGGCTGCAGAATCGTGCGTGTGGGCCCGATCGCGTCCTGCGCAGATGTGCGCGAGGTGAGCGCGAGCGCAAGGAGGAGGATGAGTTTCGTTTGCACGACGCGCGCTCCAGCTACTTACAATTCGCCGCGGAGTCGCGCGACGGGCGCAAAATATTCCGCCACGCAGCGCGAAGCGACGAATCCGGACAAAAGCGCGTCGCGGGATTCTTTTCTGTAACCGCGACTCGTTAGGCGGAGTCACACGAGCGAACCCCACACTTCCCCTAACGAATGAAAAAACTCGCTGTTCTCCTCGTCCTCCTCGTTTCTCCGCTTTCCACGCAAGCTGACCTGAAAAGCTTCTTTCACGGCACGCAGGCCGCCGCGACGCCGGGCCCGCCGGACGCAAAAGCCGCCAGCGTTTCGTTCGCGCCTGATGTCGCGGCCGATTCGCAGGTGCTCGAATTCACGCAGGCCTTCGCCGAGGCGATGCGCGTGCACGACGGCAAATCACTCAAGCCCCGGCTCTCGGAGAAGTACACGATCGAGAATATGCCTGCCGGCCAGGATCCAACCGAGCTGCTCATGCAGGCGATGGTAAGGATGAAGGCGCCGGAGGAAATTGTGGTCACATCGATCGTGCGTGAAGGCGGTGTGCGTATCGCGACGACCGAGTTCCGCACCCCGGAGAAAACGAAGACGCGCGTCTTCAAGTTCGATCCGAACGGGAAGTTGATCAGCGCGGATTTCTTCAAGCTGGAGATGCACGGCCATGGCTTCTAACGGCGCCACGATCGTCGCGCTGAAGGAAGCCACGAAGTCATTCACGCCGCGTGGCGGACAGACGTTTCACGCGCTGCGCGGCGTCTCGTTAGGCATCGCGAAAGGCGAATTCATCGCGGTGCTCGGGAAATCCGGCAGAGGCAAGTCTACCTTGCTCAACCTGATCGCAGGACTCGACCGCGCGACCTCCGGCGAAGTGCACGCCGCGGGTGAAGATCTCTCGCGGTTGAGCGAGAACGGACTCGCGTGCTGGCGCGGCAAGAATCTCGGCGTCGTCTTTCAGTTCTTCCAACTGCTCCCCACCCTCACCGTGGCCGAGAACATCCTGCTCGCGATGGACTTCGTCGCGAAAATTCCAAGCGCGCAACGACGCGGACGCGCGAATGATCTGCTCGAGCTCGTCGGCCTTGCCGATCAATCCGCGAAACTTCCCGCCGGTCTCTCCGGCGGACAGCAACAGCGCGCGGCGATCGCACGCGCGCTCGCGAACGATCCGCCGATCGTCCTCGCCGATGAGCCGACGGGAAATCTCGACAGCGAAACCGCCGCTGATGTTGCGGAGCTATTTCACGCGCTGATCGATCAGGGCAAGACGCTGCTCATCGTGACGCACGACGAAAACCTCGCGCGGCGCGCGCATCGACTCGTTAAGCTGAAGGACGGCGCGATCGTCGCGGACGAACGCCGATGAATACGCGCTGGCGGAAGATCGCTGGTGATTTTCGCGAACACCGAGTTGAGGTCGC
>JBJMWV010000150.1:0-8855 GCA_045809985.1 Chthoniobacterales bacterium
CGGTCTTAAGCGCAACCCGATCGCCGCGGTGGAGTCACCGAGCCTGATGCAGCAATTGCTCGCGGTGAACATCATGCTCGTGCTCTTCAACCTCGTGCCTGCGTTTCCGATGGACGGCGGCCGCGTCCTGCGCGCATTACTTGCGACACGGCTGAACTACGCGCGCGCGACGCAGATCGCGGCGAGCGTCGGACAAGCCTGCGCCTTCATCTTTGGGCTGGTCGGGTTGATGAACGGCAATTTCATTTGGGTCTTCATCGCGCTCTTCATCTACATCGGCGCGTCGCAGGAAGCGGCTGTCGCCCAGATGCGCGATTTCTCGCGCGGCATGCCCGTCTCAAGCGCGATGGTGCGCGAGTTTCGCACGCTCTCAACCGACTCGACTTTGCTTGAAGCAGTCGACGCGCTGCTCGCCACGTCGCAGCATGATTTTCCTGTAGTCGAGCCAAGCGGGGCGATCGCGGGCGTGCTCTTGCGCAAGGATCTGATCGGCGCTTTGCGCAAAGACGATCCGAGCATCCGCGTGGGCGATATCATTCGGCGCGGCGTGCCGACGGTGACAACGGGCACGCCGTTCGATGAAGCGTTCCGCATCATGCAGGAATCGAATTGTCCGGCGGTGCCGGTGGTCGATCGCATGCAGCGGCTGGTTGGTTTGCTCACGCCGGAAAACGTCAGCGAATTGATGATGATCCATTCCGCAATGCCGCGCCGGCGCCGCATGGAACTTGCGCCTGCCTAACGAGTGATCGCGTAGCGGACGCTACAACACGGGTCTGTGATAGGTTCGCACAGGTCGAAATGCCAACCGCCGCAAAAGAAAAGCCGGATCTGACGAAGCGGGTCCACGAAGTGCCGCACAAACCCGGTGTGTATTTGATGCGCGATCGTTTCAATCGCGTGATCTATGTCGGCAAAGCGCGTGATCTGCGGAAGCGTGTCGGCTCGTACTTCATGCCATCAAAGCTGGCGCAGGCCGACCTGAAGACGCGCGCCATGCTTGCCGCAGTTTGGGATTTCGAAACGCATACGGTGCAGAGCGAAGCGGAGTCGCTCCTGCTCGAGGGCAAGCTGATCAAGGAATTCCGGCCGCGTTACAACATCTCGTTCCGCGACGACAAACGCTTCCTGCTCGTGAAGGTGGACCCGACGGAAGAGTGGCCGCGTTTTCGACTCGCGCGTTTCAAGAAGGATGATGGCGCGCGTTATTTTGGGCCGTATGCGCACGCCGGCGCGCTGCGGCAGACGCTCAACTTCATGCGGAAGAAATTCGGCGTGCTGACGTTTGGTCGCGGCGCGCCGAGCGAGCGCGAGCTGAAATCATCGACCTATCAGGTGCCGGTGCGTTTGAGCGAAACGACGGCCGAGCAATATCGCGAACGGGTCGCGCAGGCCTCTGAGTTTCTCGAAGGACACTCGCGCGAGATGATCAACCTGCTCGAGGATGAGATGCGCAAAGCGGCGGAGAAGCTCGATTTCGAGAAAGCCGCGGAACTGCGCAACATGGTCGAAGACTTGCGCCGCACGACGAGGACGACGCGGCGCTTCACGCGCCACAGCCTGCCGAGCATGATCGATCCGGAGAAGGATGTGCTCGCGTTGCGCGACGCGTTGCAGTTGCCGCGCAATCCCGCGGTGATGGAGTGCTTCGACATCTCAAATATCTCTACCACGCATGTGGTGGCTTCGATGGTTTGCTTCCGCAACGGCGTGCCGGACAAAGACAACTACCGCCGTTACCGTATTCGCACCGTCGAGGGGCAAGACGATTTCGCGAGCATGGCAGAAGTCGTTAGGCGCAGATACTCCCGCGTCCTGCTCGAGAATCGCGCAGCCGATCCGGATACAGCGGAGTTCTCGCAGGAGAATCCGGCGGAGGCGCTGGAGCGTGCGACCTTTGTCGCGGTGCGCCTGCCGGATCTGATCATCGTCGACGGCGGGAAAGGTCAGTTGTCATCCGCGTGTCGCGAGTTGCAGCGACTCGGGTTGCACGATCTTCCGATCATCGGACTCGCAAAGGAATATGAAGAAATCTACCGGCCCGGCCGCGCGATGCCGTTGCAATTACCACCCGATTCCGGCGCACTGCGTTTGCTGCAACGCATCCGCGATGAAGCGCATCGTTTCGCGAACACGTATCACCAGCTCTTGATGAAGAAGCGGATCGCCGAGAGCATTCTCGACGACTGCCCGGGCGTGAGTCAGAACCGGAAAAAGCTGCTGCTGCAGCGCTTCGGTTCGGTCGATCGCTTACGCAAAGCGAGTGTGGACGAGATCGCACAAACCGAAGGGATTGGACCGAAGCTCGCGGAAGACGTGCACCGATTTTTGCAGCGTCACTGACTCACCGTTTCCGCAGCCAGATACTGGCGCCGGTATTCTTCAAACACAGCGGCATGCGCGCTTCGAAGAATTCTGGAAATCGGTGTGCGAGGAAGGTGTTGAAGCAGACGATCTCGAACGCCGTGTTGTATTCGAGAAATGCGCGAAGCGTATAGGCTTCGTTCCAGCCGCGGCCTTCGTAGACCCACTTCGTAGGATACTCGAACGGATAGAAGATATCGTGGAAGTGGATGTAAACGCCGCTCCGTAACGCGGGAAGAATCTCGAAGATTATGCGGTTAACATCGCTGCCGGTCTTGCTGACGTGTGTCGAGTCGATGAACAGGATGTCATTCGGCGCTAGTTTCTCGAACTCCTCGAGAGCAACATCCTGGATGCGCTGCGGCAGGATCCGCACGCGCTCGCGATCTTCCGCGGTGAGGAACGAACCGAGCAAATCAGGATACGGATCGATGAACGTGCACTCGATCGCGTTGCTGAAGTCGCACTCGTTGATGTCGAGCGTGACGCACGATGAATATCCGCAGCCGACCTCGAGGAATCTGGCAGGTCGCGCGTGGCGGATCATGCACGCGAGAAAGATCGCGTCTGAGTAGAGGTAGTTCGGGTTCTCGTAGCGGTAGCGCAGTCCCGGCTGCTTCTCCGGTTTGAACGGCAGGTCTTTGTAATATTCGGCGAATTCTTCGAGAAGTTGCCGTTGCTCGTCGACGCGCAGATCGATCGCGGGGAGCGACGCCGGCGGTGATGCAAAGATGCGCTGCTCGTCGCGGTGAATTTCTTCTGCAGAGATCAGCGGCGAATAGAAATGGCCCGCCGGAAAGAAGAGCGGATGCTTCGCCGCGTGTAAGCCGACGAGCAGTTGGCGCAATGGCGGAACGTGTCGCGCGAGACCGCGCACGGCAGCTTTCAGGAGGTTCTTCACGTTCTGTTGACTTGGTCTACTGCAGGAATGCTGACTGAACAGGCGCACGCGCCGCCAAGCAGCATGTGCATTTACGAATCGCGCGGCCCTGCTATCAGTTCGGTCCACGTGAAACGGATTCTGCTTTTTGGCACCGCACTGCTCTGCGCTTGTTCAAGTGCATCGGCGCAACAATTCACGTCGACGCCGGTGCCATCAGCGACGCCTGCGCCTCAGGCCGAGGAGACAATCGTTCCGACATACGAAACGCAAAAGATGGCGCGGGCTTACGTACTCGATATTCCGGCGCCGCGCGGGCAGATCGTTGACCGGAACGGCGCGCCGCTCGCGCAGAACAAGCTGAGCTTCAATCTCGCGATCGCGTTTCCGACGCCGCTCGATTTTTCGGACAAGCAGGCGCTCGATTTTGCGCGGGAGAAGATCGTGGCGGCGGAGAAGTTGTTAGGGCGCAAGCTGACAATCACGGATGAGTTGATCCTGCGGCATTATCACAACCGCGGCATCCTGCCGTTCGAGATCGCGCAGAACCTTAGCGAAGAGCAGCACGATTCGCTGCAGAAGAAGTTGCCAAACGGCATGCTGCTGCGGCCGATCTACATGCGCGTTTATCCGAACGGAAAACTCGCCGGGCATATCGTCGGATTCACCGGCAAGACGGGACGCAATCCGGACGGCATCATCGATAACCACGAGGTGCTCTGGCCGGAAACGGAAGGGCGCGAAGGGCTCGAGCAGACGTTCAACACCATGCTCACTGGTCAGCACGGAGAGTACAAGATGACGTTCGACAAGGACGGACGGAAAACTTCGGAACGCATCACTACTCCGCCGGTGCCGGGTTACACCGTCGTGACGACGCTCGATGTGAAGTTGCAGGAGATGGCGGAGAAGGCGCTGGAGGCGAAAGCGAAACGCGGCGCGATCGTGATCATCGATCCGAACACCGGCGACATTCTCGCGATGGCATCATGGCCGACGTTCAATCCGAATTCGTTCATCCCGAACATCTCGGCGGAGAAGTTCAAGGAGCTGCAGGATGATCCGAACATTCCGCTGCTCCCGCGCGCGTTTCGCTCGTCGTATCCGCCGGGGTCGACCTTCAAAGTCGCGGTCGGCATCGCCGCGCTCGAGAGCGGCGCGATTACGCCCGAAGATGACTTTGATTGCCCGCCTGCGGTGCAGATCGGCAACGTCACATTCCACAACTGGAAGAAGACGGAGCGCGGCTCGTTGAACTTCGTCGGCGCGCTGACCGAGTCGTGCGACACGTGGTTTTACCAGGTCGGGATCAAGACGGGCGCGGAGCCGATCATCGATTGGGCGCAGAAGTTGGGCTTCGGCGCGAAGTGCGGGATTCCGTTGCGCGGCGAAGTCGAAGGGCGCGTGCCTAACGACACCTACATGAAAGCGACGCACGGGCGGAAGTTGCTCAACGGCGACATCGCGAATCTCTCGATCGGGCAGGGTGATTGCGAAGTGACGCCTCTGCAGATGGCGCAGGCGATGGCCATCGTGGCGAATGGCGGACGCTTCTACCAAACGCGTCTCGTGCAGCAGGTGCAGACGCTGGATAACGAGATCGTAACCGCGTATCAGGTGCGCGAGAAGCGCGCGCTGAACTTTTCCGCGAGCACGATCGAGGAGTTGCAGGAAGGACTTGTGGACGCGGTCAATTCGGCAGCCGGCACCGCGCACCAGGCGAGCATGGAGAACGTGGAGGTCGCGGGAAAGACGGGGACCGCGCAATGGGGTCCGAAGAAGAAGGAGCGGACCGCGGCGTGGTTCGCGGGGTTCTTGCCCGCGAAGCAGCCGGCGTTCGCCTTCGCCGCGCTCTACGAAGGCGATGTTGGCTCAACCGTGCACGGCGGCAGCGCGGCGGCGCCGATGATCGGGAAGATCTTCAAGGAAATCTACAAGTCGCCTGAGACCGGAAATGGCAAGCGGCATAAGGCGCAGCCGCAAGCGACACCCGAACCAGCGGACGACGACTCGGACTAACGAACGGTTACGCGGCGGCGAGTTCCATCGTCCCCTTGAACTTCGGCTCTTCGCGTTCGACGCCGAAGTTATCCGCGTAAAGCTCCTCGATCTTCGCAAGCTCATCACTCGTTAGGCGCGGTGTCTCTGGCGCTTTCGCGAATTCGATGAGCTGCGCTTCTTCGTAGATGTTCGGGAGCGTTGTGGCGACGCGATCGTCCGCGAGCAGCCATTGCAAAGCAGCCTGACCGAGCGTGCGCTCATTACTCTCCAGGAAACGGAGTGTCTCCACTTTCTTGATCCCGTTGAGCAGCCAACTGCGCGGGCGATGATTGCGGTGGTCGTTAGGCGGAAACACCGTTTCGGGCGTGTATTTACCCTCGAGCATGCCGGATGAATGCGTCACGCGAATCATGAACATCGTGTCCTTGTTCGCTTCGGTGGCTGCGTCCTGCATGGCGCGACCGGGATGCTGTTCGAGCATGTTGTAAATGTGCTGCACGCTCGTGATCTCACGCTCTTTGATGCAGTTCACGCCTTCGTAGAGCCACCCTACGGCCGGGCCGAGGGCGATACCGTAGTAACGGATCTTTCCGCTCTGCTTCAGCTGTTCCATTGTCTTCCAAAGCGCGTCGTCGCCGACCTGATCCATGCGGATGTTGTGCAACTGAAGGAGGTCGATGCGGTCTGTTTTCAGGCGCTTCAAGGCAGCGTCGGTCGCGCGAAGGATTGCATCCGGCGAAAAGTCCTGCGGGATCTCGCGCTGACCGCGGCCTCGCGCTTCGCCATGCGTCACGAAATCATAGCCGACCTTCGTCGCGATCTGGATTCCATCGCGCTGTTTCGGAAACGCTTTCGCGAGGAGTTCTTCGCTCAAGCCGTTGCCATAGGTATCCGCCGCATCAAACAACGTGATGCCGAGATCGAATGCCTTGTGCATGAGCGCGATCGCTTCGCCTTCGGTGAAGTTGCCCCACCATCCGGTTGAGACTGTCCAGAGACCAAAGCCGACCTCGCTCACGGTTAGATCGGTGTTTTTGTAGGTGCGAAAGCGCATGCGGAAGTTTGCCCGCGTGCTCCGCGCGTGCAAGACCGTGACACGCGCGGAAAGCTGGTCTTTAGTCACTCACCGATGAAGCCTGACTACAGCAGTGCGGCTTTGTTGATCGTAGGTCACGGATCAACTGTGAACGCGGATTCGAGTGCGCCGAGTCTCGCGCACGCGGCGGAGATAAGGCTGCGCGGCATTTTCGCGGAGGTGGCGTGTTGTTTCTGGAAGGAAGAACCAAGCATGCGTGACGCACTCCTCTTCTTTCAAGAGCCGCACATTCGCGAGGTTTACGTCGTGCCGAATTTCATCAGCGAGGGCTACTTCACGAAGACGGTGATTCCGCGCGAGCTGGAGTTGACCGGCCGCGTGACTGAGCGTCTAACGAATCGTCAGATCTGGAAGTATTGCGATCCGGTTGGGAATCATCCGCTAATGACGGAGCTGTTGCTGCAGCGCGCGCGTGAGATTGCGCCGGGTGTGCCGGAACGTGAGACGAGCCTGCTGATTGTCGGACACGGCACGGATTTGAACGAGAACAGCGCGGTCGCCGCGAAGCGCGAAGTGGAAGCGATTCGCGCGCGCGGTGAGTACGCGGCGGTGCTCAACGTTTACATGGAAGAAGCGCCCTTCGTTGCCGACTGGGCGAAACTCACGCAGAGTCCCAGTGTCGTGGTCGTGCCGTTCTTCATTTCCGATGGTCTGCACAGTTACGAAGACATCCCGGTCTTGCTTGGGATTGAGAATCGCGACGAACTCTTCCGCAACAACCCGCACCGACTGCACGACCGTTCCCTTTACTATGCGCCGTCGATCGGAACCGACGCGCGTTTTGCGGACGTGATTCTGCAGCAGGTGGAGGCGTTCGACGCGAGCGAAGTAAAGGGAGGCGTTCTGGCGTGAAAGATCCGGCCACGATCACAATGTTGCAGGACCTCGGCGGGTTCATTCTCGCCGGCGCAAAAGGTCCGGGCGACGTGAAGAAGATGGTTCAGATGATCTGCGGCGCGCGCGGCTGGCGCTGGGTCGGCGTCTACAAGCTAGTCCGCGGTGAACTCGTCATCATAGCGGGAAGTGACGATGAAGCGGTCTGTTACCCGCAGTTTCCGGCAACGCAGGGATTGTGCGGTGCGGCGGTCGAATCGCGCGAGACGATCGTCGTCAACGACGTCCACAAAGATCCGCGCTATCTGCCGACATTTCACAGCACGAAGTCGGAAATCGTGGTGCCGATCATCAGCAAATCCGATCGCGTGGTCGGCGTGATCACCGCGGAAAGCGAAAAGCTGAAGGCGTTCACAAAGGAAGATCGCGAAGTGCTCGAGCGTGTTGCCATGCTTATGGGCCAGGCGTTTAAGTGATCGAAGCCGCGCCGGAGGCGACGCCGTTTAGGATAGGCGAAATTCTTGTTCGACGGCGCGATGGTGGCGCGTTTGCCTTGTGTCATCGCGATGACGCCAGCTGCGGGCACTTGGTAGATTATAGCGATGCGAATGACGCGACGGAGATCGCGCACTTCGATGACGCGGGAAAATACCGGCCGCTGAAGACCGCGCCGAATCTGCGGCATGGCTGGCGGCTTGTTCTCACTCGCCCCGCAGATGTGAGGCTCGCGTTGAATCTATTCTATCCGGGACGGCTTGCTGCACTTGATGCATTCAAGCATCGAAGGCTACCGACAACGCCTTTCCGCGAGACGCTCTCCCGGCAAACGGGAATGTATCGCGTCGCAGCGAAAATCAGCGACGCCGAGGCAGACACGTTGATTGCAAACTTCTGCCGATCGGATGGTGGATGTCTGCGGACGATTTCGTGGAAGCGCGACTCAGCCGGAACCATTGCTTCGACGAAACTCCCGGCGACGAAGTTTGATCCGGGATTCGACCAGACGGATCGTGGCGAGGCGACGGTGCCGATGCTCTGTCAGGAAGCGTGCAATCTGCTCGTCGCTGAAGCGCGGAGCGTCGTCAAAGCCGCGCAATGATCCTCCGCGCCCGTTGCGTGCTGACGATGGACGGCGCGCCGATCGAAAATGGCGCGGTCGTCGTGCGCGACAACTTCATCGAAGACGTCGGCACGTGGTCTGATGTTCGCACGACCGCGTCGGGCGAGGTCGTTGATCTGGGCGATTGCATTCTGATGCCGGGACTGATCAACGCCCATTGCCATCTCGACTATACAAAGCTTCGCGGGGCGATTCTCCCGCAGCTGTCGTTCACCGATTGGATTCGCGAGATCAATCTGAAGAAGGCGGCGATGCGCGAGGAGGATTACCTCGCAGCCGTTCTCAACGGCATCGAGGAAGCGGCACGTTTTGGAACGACGACGATCGCGAATCTCGAAGCGGTGCCGGAGCTGATCGCGAAAGTGCCAGAGAACGGGATGCGCATCTGGTGGTTCGTCGAGATGATCGCGGTGCAAAGATGGGTCAGCGCGCCGGATACGCTTGCATCGGTTTCGCGCCATCCACGGATTGGTCTTGCACCGCATGCTCCCTACACCGCGCCATCAGCGCTGTATGCCGAGACGAGGTATCTCGCGAACAAGCATCAACTCGTCGCGACG
>JBJMWV010000151.1:0-4114 GCA_045809985.1 Chthoniobacterales bacterium
AAAACATAAACAAAACGACAATCATACTAACAATAAGAAAGGCGCTTTGCTGCTTTACTGGCCGAGAGACGACGCGCTCGATATTCGTCGCAGCCGTCGGTTGATCGTGCTCGCATCCGTCCTGAACGATCGACTCCGCACGAAAGTGCGCGAAGAAGTCGGCGGCACCTATAGTCCGCACGCGCTCAGCAACGCGAGCGACACTTTCCCCGGTTACGGATTCCTGATGGCGAGTGTCGACGTCGATCCGGCTGCCGCGACGAAGATGGCCGATCTGGTGCGCGATCTCGCCGACGATCTCGCTGAGCACGGCGTAAGCGATGACGAACTGAACCGGGCGCGACTGCCACTGCTCACCGCGCTACGCGAATCGACGAGGACGAACGGCTACTGGGCATCGACCGTCCTGAGTCGCGCCCAGGAAAAGCCCGAGGTGCTCGACTGGGCGCGCTCACGCATCGCCGATGTGGAATCCATCACAACCAATGAGGTCAGCGCCCTTGCAAAGAATTACCTGGGACGCGAACGACTCTCACGCGCGACGATTTTGCCAGCAACGAAGGTCGCTGCTGCGCCTAACGAGAAGTAGCGCGCCGGCGTTGCATCCGCGACTCCCCTAACTGAGCGTGCGCGATGCTGGTGCACGTCGGTTGCTCGGGTTGGTTCTATTGGCACTGGCGCGGCCTGTTTTATCCCGATACACCGCGCGCCGATCAGTGGTTCCGCCACTACACAGAGCATTTCAATACAGTTGAGCTAAACGCGCCGTTCTACAGCTGGCCGAAGATCGCAACCGCAAAAGGCTGGCGACGCAACGCGCCGGAAGGCTTCCGCTATTCGCTGAAGGTGAACCGCCTCATTACGCACGAGAAGCGGCTCGTGCGCACGCGCATGCTGGTCGAGGAGTTCTATAAATTCGGCGACATCCTCGGGCCGATGATGGGCTGCTTCCTCTTCCAGTTTCCGCCGAGTTATCGCTACACGCGCTCGCGCCTCGACAGTCTCGTTAGGCAACTTGATCCACAGCATCGCAACGTGGTCGAGTTCCGGCACAAGAGTTGGTGGCGCGATTCAGTTTATCGCGCCTTCACCGAGCGCGGCCTCATTTTCTGCACGGTGAGTGCGCCGAGAATTCCTGATCCATTGATCAAGACTAACGACACCATCTATGTGCGGCTGCATGGAAGCAGTCGTTGGTATCGACATGACTATACAGATGAAGAGCTCGATGCGTGGGCCGTAAAGATTCAGGAGAGCGGCTCGCACGAAGCGTGGATTTATTTCGACAACGATCGCGACGCCTTCGCGATCAAGAACGCGCAGACGCTCATGGCGAAGCTGCGCGCGCTTGACGTAGACGTTGCCTAACGAATGGAACGCATCGCAATCGTCGGCGGTGGCGCGGCGGGATTCTTTGCCGCGATCGCCTGTGCGGAAGCGCGGCCGCAGAATGAAGTGACAATCTACGAGCGCGGCTCGCATTTTCTCACGAAGGTGCGGATCTCCGGCGGCGGACGTTGCAACGTCACGCACACACCTGCGCTCGATCTGCGCACCTTCAGCGGTCGATATCCGCGCGGGGAACGCGCGCTCATCGGTGCATTGCACAAGTTCTCGCCGGAAGATTGTGTCGCGTGGTTCGAGCGACGCGGCGTGCGACTGAAGACGGAACAGGACGGGCGCATGTTTCCGGTCACGGATTCATCCGGGACGGTGATCGACTGCCTGTTGTTTGAAGCGAAAGCCGCGGGTATCCGAACGATGTCGCGCACTGGAGTCGAACGTGTGCAGCGAAACGGCGACGCATTCGAACTCGAGCTTTCGACCGGCAGCAAAGTGCAATGCGATCGACTCTTGCTTGCAACGGGAGGCGCACGTGATGCGCGCGGCGCGGAACTCGCTCACTCGTTAGGCCACACGATCGAGCCGTCGGTCCCGTCCCTATTCTCGTTGCACATTGCGACTGCATGGCTGCACCAATTGCCGGGCGTCTCTGTTCCGGACGTCGAGCTAACGGTGCCCGGAACGAGACTGCGCGAGCGCGGGCCGCTCTTGATTACGCACAACGGTATCAGCGGTCCGGTGGTGCTGCGGCTCTCCGCGTGGGGTGCGCGCGTTCTCGCGGAACGCGACTACAAGTTCACCCTCCGCATCAACTGGCTGCCGGACGTCTGCGTTGAAGAAGAACTGCAAGGGCGCCGGACGACGCAGCCGAAGCGCCACGTAGTCAATTCACCAATCGCTCCCCTGCCCCTGCGGCTTTGGGAGCAACTCGTCCGCGCCGCCGGTATGCCTAACGAGACGATCTGGACGAACTTATCGCGCGAGCATGCGAAGGCCCTCGCTGAAATCCTCACTCGCTGCGAGTTGCCGGTCGAAGGCAAGACTTTGAACAAGGATGAATTCGTGACCTGCGGCGGCGTGCGCCTGCAGGAGGTGAACTTCAAGACGATGGAGAGCCGGCTCGTGCCGCATCTCTACTTTGCCGGCGAGCTGCTCGACATCGATGGCATCACCGGCGGCTTCAATTTTCAATCCGCGTGGACGACCGGCTGGATTGCCGGACATGCGATGGCAGATTCAGCGAAGTGAAACGCCGCGCTGTTCCTGAGTTCGATTCCGCGGTCGCCGAGGTGCGCGACGTTTATGCTGCACTCGAAGACCGACCGATCGAACGCGCGTGCACGCGACTGAAGGAGTGTTGCCATTTCAAACTAACTGGCCGGACGCCGTACCTACCGAAAGGTGAAGCACTCGTCGCGGCGAAGGCATTCCGCGCGACTGGACGCAAGGCGCTGCCGGAAAATGCTGATGGCATTTGCCCGATGCTCGATCAACGCAGCGGCAATTGTCTGATCTACCGCGATCGGCCGTTTGGTTGTCGCACGCATTTCTGTGCGGCCGCGGGCGGACCGTACGCGCGCCGCGAAGTTGCTGATCTCATTCATCGGCTCGAAACGGTTGACGCGCGACTCGGCGGCAACGGCGCAAGCGCGTTGCCGCACGCCGTGCGAAACGCAATCGCTGATCTGCAGTGATGATTCGCGCGATCGCGTTGCTCGTTGCGCTGACGTCTTCCGGCACCGCGGCGTTGCAACCGCAGGCGATCGAGGCCGCAGCGCAATACTCCCGGAGTCACGGCGGCTTATCGCTGCTCATCATCGAAAATGGAAAGACACTGCGCGCGGAAAACGCCGGCAGCGCATTCAAGATCTACAGCGGCACAAAAGCCTTCTGGAATCTCGCCGCACTCGCTGCGGCAGAAGATGGCCTGCTGAATCTTGACGAGCGCGTTTCCGAAACGATCAGCGCGTGGCGAGGTGATTCACGCAAGGAGCGCGTCACGATTCGGCAGTTGCTCGACTTCTCGTGCGGACTCGATCCCGTGTTTCGCCTGCACAACGAGAACCCGGGCGATCGCGATGAGATTGCGATTCATGCGGCGATGGTTAGCGATCCTGGACGCAGCTTCATCTACGGTCCGAGTCCGCTACAGGTTTTCCACGCGCTTCTGAAAGCGAAACTGCACGGCGAAAATCCGCAGCACTATCTGGAGCGTCGCCTCCTGCATCGGCTCGGGCTCGGGCGCCAGCGTTACCTGCTCGATCGCGCAGGCAATCCGTTGCTCGCTGCGGGATTCGAATTGAGCCCGAAGCAATGGGCAAAGATCGGCGAACTTGTCCTGCGCAATGGGACACCCGTCGTCTCCGGAACTTCACTCGCGCAATGCTGGCGCGGCTCGCCCGCGAATCGCGCCTATTCGTTAGGCTGGTGGAACAATCGCGCCGCACCCGGCGGGCGTGAGTTTGATTTCGAACACATGCTGGATGCGAAATGGCCGGCGCAGAATTGGAGCGGCGCGTGCCTTTGTCGGAATGCTCCGAGCGATCTCGTCGCGTGCATCGGCTCCCTTTATCAGCGGCTCTACGTCATCCCGTCGCTGCAGCTCGTCGTCGTGCGAAACGGAAACGGAAAGAGCTTTTCCGACGCGCAATTTCTGCGGCTGCTGCTCGGTCGTTAGTGCGGAGGCAAGGCACGCCGCACTTCCGCTTCACGTGCCTGTGCTGGTGGTCGCACCTCGACCGCGCGTCTCGGCTGAGCTCCCGGCGTCGCC
>JBJMWV010000152.1:0-4249 GCA_045809985.1 Chthoniobacterales bacterium
CGAGAACTTCGAATTCAAAGCGGCGAGGCAGATGCAGGCTGTTTTGATGCGTCGCAAAGCCGAGCTCGAGGTCGCGCTCGCACAGGCGCGCGGCACAAACTTCGAGAACCCGGATGTTTCGCAGGTTTCGATCGGAACGGTCGTGACCGTGCGCGACACCGCGACGGAAAATCGCGAGACCTACACCGTGCTCGGTGCGTGGGATGGCAATCCTGAGCGGCAGATCATTTCCTACAAGACTGCGCTCGGCCAGGCGTTGCTCGGGCGGAAAGTGGGGGAGACGGTGAACCTCAACACTGAGCAAGGCTCCGGCACATTCGAGATTGTCTCGATTGAACCGGCACCGGTGGATGTTCTGCCGGACACTTCACTGGACGGTGAAACAGAGCCGGTGAGCGCGCCCGCGACAGAAGAAGCGGCGCTGTCGTAGTCGCCCGTTCTAAACGCGGCACTGACAGGAGCACTGCGCTCCATGTAAGTTGCGGCCATGAGCGACCCCATTCTGATCGCGAAGGCGGACAAGACGGCGATCTACTTGCTGCCGAAGATGGCTAACCGTCACGGCCTCATCGCCGGCGCGACCGGCACGGGCAAGACGGTCACGCTGCAGACGCTCGCGGAAAACTTCAGCGCGCGCGGGATCCCAGTTTTCATGGCGGATGTGAAAGGCGATCTCGCCGGCATCAGTCAGGCCGGCGGGAATAGTCCAAAAGCCGTCGACCGCGCGAAGGAACTCGGAGTTGATGACTACAAAGGCGAAGCCTGCCCCGCGGTGTTCTGGGATGTCTTCGGCGAAAACGGACATCCCGTTCGCGCGACTGTTTCGGAGATGGGGCCGCTGTTGCTCGGCCGTTTGTTAGACCTGAACGACACGCAGGAAGGCGTGCTCAACATGGTCTTCAAGATCGCGGACGAAAGTGGCTTGCTCTTGTTAGACCTGAAAGATCTGCGCGCGATGGTGCAGCACGTCGCGGATCACGCGGCTGACTACAAGACCCAATACGGCAATGTTTCCGCCGCGAGTGCAGGCGCGATCCAGCGGAATCTCCTCGCGCTCGAATCGCAGGGTGCGGACAAGTTCTTCGGCGAACCGGCGCTTGATCTCGATGATCTTATTCAAACGCAAGGCTCGCGCGGCGTGGTCAACATTCTCGCGGCGGAGAAGCTGATGCAGCAATCGCCGAAGGTTTACGCGACCTTCCTGCTTTGGCTGCTCTCGGAGCTGTTCGAGAGGCTGCCGGAAGTTGGTGACGTCGAGAAGCCGAAGCTGGTCTTCTTCTTCGACGAAGCGCACCTGCTTTTCGCCGACATCGAGAAGGCGGTGCAGGAGAAGATCGAGCAGATGGTGCGGCTCATTCGGTCGAAGGGTGTCGGCGTTTACTTCGTTAGCCAGAATCCGCTCGATATTCCTGACATCGTGCTCGGCCAGCTCGGTAATCGCGTGCAACACGCGCTCCGTGCTTTCACGCCGCGCGATCAGAAGGCGGTGCAAGCCGCGGCGCAGACGTTTCGGCAGAATCCGAAGCTGAAGGTCGAGGCGGTTCTGACTGAACTCGGCGTCGGTGAAGCGCTGGTCTCGATGCTTGATGACGAGGGTAAGCCGACGGTCGTGGAGCGCGCGAAAATCATTCCACCGCGGAGTCAGATCGGCCCGATAACACCCGAACAGCGCAAGCAGATCATGAGTTCATCGGCTGTTGCAGGTCACTACGAGCAGACAGTCGATCGCGAATCGGCCTACGAGAAGCTGCAGGGCCGCGCGGAGCTAAAGACAGCGGCCGCAGGAGCGCCTCCCGCTACGCCCGGCGCTTCCGTTCCGGAGGCAGCGAAGGAATCATTCTTCGGCAAAGTGATGGGAACGGCTGGAACAATCTTCCAGCCGACGATCGGCCCGCGCGGCGCCGTTCACGATTCGATGGCTACGACCGCCATGAAAAGCGTGGTGCGCGCGGCGAGTTCGTCCGTCGGGCGCGAGATCGCTCGCGGAATCCTCGGAGGAATTCTCGGAAGCGCTGGAACGAGCGGCCGCCGTCGCTGACGACCGCTCATTACTAAGTAGAACTACTTTTTCGCAGGCGAAGGACTCGCGGCGGCCTTCTTGTCAGCCTTACCGGCGCCTTTGCTTTCGATCTCGGTGGCGGTCATCGTGTAAGTCACGGTGACTTTGTCGCCGACCTTAACTTCTCCGTTCGCTTTCGTGCTCGCATCACGGGCAAGCTCCCAGCGATCTTTACCTTTCTGGACTGCGATCATCGTGTCGCTGGTTTCGAGGACTGGGCCAGTGACCTGGTAGGTCTTCGAACCCGCGAGGGCTAGATTGCCGAACATCAGAGACGCTGCGGCAACGAGGGTGAGTGTGGTCTTCATTGCTGGATTAGACCGGACTGCCGCTGATTGATTCAAGCAATTCTCACCTGCGCCTAACGAAACGCGCGGGAAGTCCTTGGCCGTTGACCATCCGGAGATCTGCATTTAGAAACGCTTTCATCTCTCCACGATGAACAAAGCTCCCGCACTCCGCCTCGCGTCAAGAATGGCACGGCTTGGGACGGAGACCGCGTTTGAGGTGTTGGTCAAAGCGCGCGCGCTCGAGGCGCAAGGGCGCGACATTGTTCATCTCGAGATCGGCGAGCCAGACTTCGATACGCCGGAGAACATCATCGGCGCCGGTATCGATGCCTTGCACAAAGGCTTCACGCATTACGGGCCCTCGGCCGGGTTGCCGCAGCTCCGCGAGGTGATTGCGCAATACGTCAGCGAGACGCGGCGGGTTGATGTTACGCCTGACGAAGTGGTCGTCGTGCCCGGCGGCAAGCCGATCATCTTCTTCAGCATCCTCGCGCTCGTGGAACGCGGCGATGAGGTGATCTACCCGAATCCTGGATTTCCGATCTATGAGTCCATGATCAACTACGTCGGCGCGAAAGCCGTGCCGATTCGATTGCGCGAGGAGAAGGACTTCCGCTTCGATGTGGATGAGTTCGCCGGCCTGATCACGGATCGCACCAAGCTCATCATCCTGAACTCGCCGCAAAATCCTACCGGCGGTGTGCTGGAGAAGAAGGACATTGACGGCATCGCACGGGCGATTGGCGATCGCGACATTATGGTCCTGACGGACGAGATCTACAGCCGGTTGATCTTCGAAGGCGAGCATCACTCGATCATGTCGATCGATGGGATGAAGGAGCGCTGCATTCTGCTCGACGGCTTCTCGAAGACCTATGCGATGACTGGCTGGCGTATGGGCTACGGCGTTATGCGCTCTGACCTGGCGGCACACATCGCCCGGCTGATGACAAACTCGAACTCCTGCACGGCTAGCTTCACGCAGGTTGCCGGAATCGAGGCGCTGCGTGGTCCGCAGGAGTCGGTCGATGCGATGTGCGCGAAGTTCAAAGAACGACGCGACCTCATGGTCGCCGGATTGAACAACATCAAAGGCTTCTCGTGCATTGTGCCGAAGGGGGCGTTCTACGTCTTCCCCAATGTCACTAAGACGGGGTGGCCATCGAAGAAGCTAGCCGATGCTTTGCTCGATGACGCCGGCGTCGCGGCGCTCTCCGGGACAGCATTCGGCGAATTCGGCGAAGGCTACCTGCGCTTCAGCGTGGCTAACTCGATCGACAACATCAATAAGGCACTCGAGCGGGTTAGCGCCTGGGCGGATAAGAACCTGTAGGTCGAGATAGTATGTCGAAAGCTTTTCGCGTCTTTGCTACTTCACGGATTGGCGAAGCAGCCGAGAATCGGTTGCGCGAGCGCGGCTATGACCTCGAAGTCTTCCAAGGCCCGGATGCGCCGACGAAGAAGCTAATCCTTGAGAGGGTAAAGAGCGGTATCGACGGATTGATTACCACGCTGCGCGATCAGATCGACGCCGAGGTATTTGAGGCAGGGAAGGGGACGCTGAAGGTTGTTTCTCAGATCGCGGTCGGATTCGATAACATCAACCGCGCTGACGCCAACAAATACAAGATCCCGTTCACGAACACCGCGGATGTGCTTACCGAAGCTACTGCTGAGTTCGCCTTCTTCATGATGGGGATGCTCGCTCGCAAGATGTGGCAGAGCGAGCGGCTCGTGCGGGAACAAACCTGGCCGTCATGGCATCCGTTCCTGCCATTTCTTGGTGACGAAGTTACCGGTAAGACGGTTGCGATCATTGGAACCGGCCGCATCGGGCTAGCGATGATCAAGAAGTGCTCGGGGTTCGACATGAACATCCTCTGCTACGACCCGGCTTACC
>JBJMWV010000153.1:0-3259 GCA_045809985.1 Chthoniobacterales bacterium
CAGCCAGGTGCGATGCACGCCATCTCCAGCGCGCATCACATTACAGCGCCAGACGCGCTCGAGACTCATCACCACATCGGAAACGACAGGCGCGCTTTCGACCGCATTTGCGAACTCGATGGGCGTGCTACCGCGAACGCGCGTCACAGCACCAAACTGCCATTCGTTGTCCGGCCACTCATCCGTGGTAATGAGGAGCGCCTCGTGGCCTAAGGAGTGCAAGCCTTCGCCGAGCCGCTTCAGATAAGCTTCCGCGCCCCCGCTGCGCGAATATCCGCGGCGGACAAAGCCGATCTTGAGGTGATCACGATGCATTGTCGGCAAGTCGCAGACCGGCTTTACCTTGCCAGCAATCGCCACAATACTTGTTCGCTCATGCCGGGCGAAACCTTAAACGCACCGCCGCCGCGGGAGGTCCCGATTGAGGAACGGCCGCGGCAACTCCCGCGTCATCTGCTCTACTCGATCTTCGCACGCATCGGCGGCTCCGGGTTGGACACGGATTCGTTCGAAGCGTTGCGCGCATCGTATCGCGGCGGATTTCTCGGGCGCGCCGTCGCTTATGATAACCGGCAGACGGAGATCCCGGGAAAGTTCATCTACTCGCTGCGCTGGCATCCGATTCGGTTGATCTCGTCCTTCACTGAGCGACCGCAGTATTACGGCGCGAAGAAAAAGTATCTCGACTGGGTCGCCGCGCGTCAGCTCGAGAGCGGACGCTACGATCTCTTCCACAGTTGGTCGGGCGATTGCCTGCAGTCGTTGCGCGTCGCAAAGAAGCGCGGGATTCCGTCGCTCGTCGAAATCCCGACCTGGCATCGTGACCGCGGCAAAACTTCGCGGCCGCCGCAGCCGGCGACGCCAAAGCGCAGCTGGAAAGAACGGCTCGTCCTCGAGCGCGAGCGTTTCATCGAGGAATACGACCTGGCCGATTTGCTCGTCGTTCTCTCCGAGCGCGCGGCTGACACCTTCCGTGTTCAGGGTTTCACGGAAGACAAACTCTATTACCTGCCGCGCGGCGTCGACGTGGATCGCTTTCGGCCCGGCGAACGTCCGCCGAATTTCCGCGCGGTCTTTTCCGGCGCGTTGATTGAGCGGAAGGGAATCCATCACCTGCTGGAAGCCTGGCATCGCCTCGAGCTAAAAGACGCCGAGCTGTGGCTGGTCGGTTCGGTTCACGAGGAAGCGAAGCCGCACCTGAAGAAGTTCTGGCGCGACAACATCCGCGTCGTCGGTTTTGCGAAAAACCCGGAGGAATATTTGAGCCAATGCACGGTGCACGTTTTCCCGTCGACCTGCGAAGGGAGCGCGAAAGTGACTTACGAAGCCGCCGCCTGCGGGCTGCCGCAGATCACGACGCGCGAAGCGGGCGACGTGGTGGTTGATGGCGTGGAAGGGATCATCATTCCACCGGCGAATGTCGATCGACTCGCGGAAGCGATTCGGCATCTCTACGACAATCCTGACATCGTCACGCGGATGAGCATCGCGGCGCGCGAGCGCGTCGTGAAAAATTTCACCTGGGACCATTTCCGCACACGCCTGCTCATCGCGTATGAGCGCGCGATGGCGACGAAGCGGTAGCGGTTGAACATCCTCCTCATCCAGCTCAAGCGCATCGGCGACTTGATCCTCACCACGCCGGCGATAGCGGCGATTCGCGCGAAGCACCCACGCGCCAACATCTCGCTCGTCGTCTCCTCCGACACACGCGATTTGCTCCCCGCTATTCGCGGTGTCGATCAGACATTTATCGCGCGGAAGAAAATCAGTGACGCGACGAGCTGGTTCACCGTCGCCCGGCGGAGCTACGACTACTGCTTCGATTTCACGCGCAACGATCGCTCCGCATTTCTCACCTTGCTTTCAGGCGCGAAGAACCGCGTCACCGCGGATCATCCTCGCCTGCGCGCGAAACTCCGTTCGCTCAGCTACAACGTGCTCGTCGGAGAATGCTCGATCGGCACGATGCACACGGTCGATTACCACCTTTGCCTGCTCCAGCCGCTCGGGATTAAGGATGCTTCGCCGACGCTGCAGTTGCATCTGCCGCAGCTGGCCCTCCATCGCGCGGATGAAATGCTGCGCGCAGCCGGCGTCAGCGGCAATTTTGTCCTGCTGCATCCCGGCTCCGCACGCGTGGAAAAATTCTGGGAAGCAGATCGCTGGGCAGAGGTGATCCGTTATCTCCACGATCGCGGCCTGACGACTGCGATCACCGGCAGCGCAGCACCGCTCGAGCAGGCGCACATCGCCGAAATCCGCGCGCGGGCGAAGCATCCCTTCGTCGATCTCTCCGGAAAGGGCGATCTGCTCAGCCTCGCGGCATTGATTCAGCGCGCGCGGCTTCTCGTTACGGTCGATTCCGCGCCGATGCACTTCGCTGCTGCGACGCAAACGCCGCAGGTCGTCCTCTTTGGCCCAACCAACCCGATGCACTGGTATCCGCGGTTCACGCCGGCGGTGATTTTGCAGGGACATCAGAGCCAACCAGTGACTGAGTTCTCTCCGAAACAGAAGGCCGTGGAGATGAACCGCATCTCGACGCAACAGGTGATCGATGCTATGGAAGCGCTGCTCGCGACGCCGCGCGCCGCTACGCTATGAGCAACCCTGGATCTGCGAAGAAGAAGCCGCCGTTTTGGGCCACCCTGAAGAGGGGAATCGGTCCGTACCGCCGGCTGTTTCAGTACGTCAAGCCGTACAAGGGCCGCTTCGCGCTCGGTCTCGCCTTCGGCCTTCTGTTCGGTTTCATCAGCAGCGTCATCCCGCTTGTTCTCGGGCAGGTAATGAATCTGGTGCTGCGTGCTGGCGGCGCGGTGCCGACAGGGCCGCAGTTTTATCAGCAGGCCGACAAGCTCGACGTCGGTCCGCGAATTGACTCACTCCTGGTGCTCTGCCTCGCGATCCCTGCCGTCATGATCACACGCAGCGCGTGTTCCTACGCGAACGCCTACTATATGGCGTGGGTGAGTAACAAGGTGCTCACCGACATCCGGACGCAGCTCTTCCAGAAGATCCTATCCCACTCGATGGATTTCTTTAACAAGGCACGCTCCGGATTCCTCATGTCGCGCATCACGAATGACACGCGCATGATGCAGATGGCGCTCTCGACGGTGACGAGCGACCTCTTCAAGCAGCCCATCGCGATCGTCAGCGGTGCCTGCGTGCTCCTCTACCTCGATTGGCGCTTCACCATCGTCACCCTCTTCCTCTTCCCGATTTGCATCCTGCCGATCAGTTACTTCGGTCGCCG
>JBJMWV010000154.1:0-12879 GCA_045809985.1 Chthoniobacterales bacterium
TCAACGAATCCGGCTTCGCCGCTGCCGTGGGTATACTCGCACAACAGTCGATTGCGCGCTTAGACGCAAGGACTAACGCAGGTGAGTATGTAGCCGCCGCCGAATACGCCATCGCTTACACACGCCTTCGTGATTTTGACCCCGCCTTCGCCTGCCTTGCCAAGGCTATGGCCGAGCGAAACCGGTTTGCCTACGAAATGAGGTTACTCCCCTGCTAGATCCGCTGCGAAGCGATGCGCGCTACGCAGCCATTCTGGATGCCATTCTACCTCGGGAGTAATCCTACTTCCCTAGCTCGTAGAGATATTCAACGAACGACATCACCGCGCCGTCGTATCCCTGGATCTTCGGGTTCGCGGAGTCGATCACGTAATACTCGTCCGGCGCATGCGCCCCGCTGCCGTGCCCGAGGCCGAAATGCCCTGAAGCGAGACTTAGCGGCGGATTCGTGAAGACGAATCCCGGATACGAACCCGCGTTGCGCGGCCACATTACCGGATCAATCCCGGCGCGTTTGAGCACGGAAACCTGCGCCTGAATCAGCGGCGTATTTGCCGCCGTCTGCGTCGGATCGTATCCGCCGCTCATGTTCACTTCGATATCGCCAAAGCCGCGCTTCGCGAGGTGCGCTTTGATCGCCGGCACTACGTCCGCCGCGTGCATTCCGGGCACCAGACGAAAATCCATCTTAGCTACAGCCTTATGCGGCAGGACAGTCTTACCACCAGGCCCGGTGTAACCGCCGACTAAGCCTTCGATGTTAGCCGTAGGTTGCGATTCCAATCGCTCGTTAGCTTGTTCCCATGGCAGATCGCCGATCCAATGCTGCACGCTCAGCTGCTTCTTCGATTGCTCTTCGCTCCGGACCTTCGCTGCGTCCGCGATCATCTTTTTCTCCTCCGCGCTGATCGGCGACGGCTTCGGATAACCATCGATCGTGATCTCATTCCCATCATCGGAAACAAGCGTGTTCAACGCCTTCACCAGATGCCACGCCGGCGAATCCACCATCGCCTTCAGCGAAGAGTGAATGTCCTTGCCCGGCCCGCGCCCCCATTTCTCCCCCGTCGAGACCAGCTCAAGTTCCACCACACCTTTCGCACCCAGACTCACCGTCACGATCCCGTCGAGATCTTGCGAAGCCGACGGCATGAACACGCCCGTCGTTTTCTTCAACGCCGCCTGCACTTCCGGTTTCAGCGCCAGCTGCGCGATGTGCGGCGAACCAATCTCCTCCTCGCCCTCCGCCACCATCACCAGGTTCACAGGCATCTTCTTGTTCGCGCCCTTGATCGCATGCAGCGCGGCGAGGAAGGCCGACTCCGGCCCCTTCTGATTCACCGCCCCGCGCCCGACGATCGCCTTCCCCAGCCCAGGCTTATCCAGCAGCGCAGCGTCGAGCGGCGGCGAGGTCCACTCCTTCGGATCGAACTGCTTCACGTCATACATGAAGTAGAGCCCCACCGTCTTCGCCGCGCCCGCATCGAGCGTCGCAAACACGCCCGGCTTCCCCTCCGTCTGGATCACCTCCGCCTTCTGGAACCCGGCATCCTTCGCCAGCTTCGCCATGTATTCCGCGCCCTCGGCTGAGTTCAGATTCTCCGCCGCGATCGACGGCAGCTTGATCCAATCCTGCAATCGCTTCACCGCCTCATCATGTCGCTTCGTGACCTCGGCTTTGATGTCGGAGAGATCATCGGCTCGTATTAAACTCGGAGCCGTTAGGGAGAGGGCGAGTGCAACGACTGTGGCGGCGTAACGAGTGGTCTTCATGAAATTTTACATCGCGCGATGTTGCTGTTGGTCAACTGCAAAGCTGGGATTGCAGATTTGCCGTCGACCTCTAAGCAACTAGAAGCAGGGCACCGAGCCGGTAACCTACGGAATCGCTACCGCCTACTTCGCTGCCGTCGCCGGCGCAGGCTCTTCATTCGAGATGTCGAACACACAGCGCCATTCGCCGTCGGTGTCGACGCGCCAGATCGCGACGCCGCGCAGGTGCAAGGTGATCGGCCTGCCGCCGGGCCCCGGCACAGTCATTTCGTCAGTCCCGGGCATGTAGGCCATCTTGCCGTCGGGCGAGAACGTCACCTTCGTCGACGTCCAATGGATCTTGAATCCCGGCGTGCTCAGGCTACTCGCCACAAACGCGCGGATCGCCGCCTTACCCGTGACGACCGGCTGCCCGGGCATCATCAAGACCGCGTCATCGCTCCAGTAGGACACGATCTTGTCGACATCCTTCCCCGCCGTCGCGAGCGCCGCCCACTCCGCATCGCGCTGTAACAACTTCTTCTCCTCCGCCGCAGAATCTAACGCCGCCATCGCGCGGCTGGAGAGAACAACGAGAACGATCAGGTGAACAACAACGCGTTTCATCCCGCGAGGGTGTCGCTCCGCCGACTGGGTGTCACGCTAATTGGCCGCGAATAGGAACTCGGACGCTGCGGTCAACTGCGAAGCCGCAGATGCGGATTTACGCGCCCGGCGACCGCATGCTAAACTCACTGCGATGAAATTCTCGACCGTCATCGACCGGGACGAAGACGGCATGTGGATCGCCGAATGCCCTGCAATTCCCGGCTGCGTCAGCCAAGGCAAAACGAAGGAAGAAGCGCTGGCTAACATCAAAGACGCGATCGCCGCGTGCCTCGAAGTGCGTGCCGAGCAGGGCCTGCCGCTGACGGTTGAAGTTCAGCAAGTCGAAGTGACGGTCTGATGCCGCGACTGCCGGTTCTGAGCAGCGGCGAAGTCGTCAGGACATTCGAAAACCTCGGCTGGAACGTAGCGCGTCCCGGCGCACACATCGTGATGACGAAGCCTGGCTCGTCAGTCACCCTTTCGATCCCGAACCACAGAGAGGTAGCTCGGGGAACACTGCGCTCTTTGATCCGGTCGGCCGGCTTGACGGTAGACGAGTTCGTCCGGTCGCAGAATTAGCATCGCCCAGCGAGCCGCAATTAACTCACGTCTGCCTCAGACGACCAGCTCGAGATCGCGTTTGTCTTTGTACACAGCTTCGATCAGCTGTCGGTAATATTTGAAGAACGATTCGCCGGCTATGTACATTTTGTAGATCGCGCCGATCGACCACGCCTCCATCCAGCTTCGCAGGTCCGGTTCGTGTCGCATCAGTGCGTTGAGTCTGAGCATCTCACCTTTCCGACAAACGAGGATGACTTTGCGATAGTTGAACTTCCGCGCATGCGCCAAACGGTCCTTAGCTTCCGTGAGATTACCAGAAATCTGGACTTCGATAGCTACTTCAGGATTCTTCCCCGAGAGCCAAGCGACATCTAGTTCATACGCGTGGTCGGGCGTAATCTTGTAGCGAGTCTGCGTGTTGTAATCCAGCCAGGAGCCGATCTGCTCGAGCATCTCTCCCAATCGATCATGCAGCGTTTTGGTCTCGAGTGGTAATGCCATTATCGCGGCTTCGATATCTTGCTGCCTTGAAAGTGCGCTCCCCAATTGTTCTTGTTTTCGACGAAGCTGAGATTCGGAACGAGTTTCTTGGCGTCGACTAGTTCATCATCTTCGAGAACGATGTCAGCCTTTGATGGCCGACGCGCTGGCCACATCTCGTCGTCGTCCGTCCACAACTTGGTCGACGCTTCCAGGTATTCGCCTGTGATCGTCGCGGTCGCACCGAAGCGCTGTAAGCCCATGATGTAGTACACGACGCGGTCACCGATTTGCATTCGCTGCACGGAGTTACGCACGCGAAGAGGCAAACCTTGCATGCTGAACTTCAGCACTTCTCTATCGTGGCTGAAGTTAGCTGGCGAGGTGACGACGAGCCAGTGGTTCACCATCTGCGACGCTGAGTTCTCCTGAACGTTCATCTTTATTTCGATGATGAACTTCGACCTGCGGATGTCGAGCCGCCGTCGTGATTACAATGCCAGACTCTCCTGCTGCGCGTCTGATTTCGCGTTGCTCTTCGCGGTGCCGCCGAATTTCTTCACCAGCTCATCTAGCTTCGCGACGTAGTAGTCGGTGTTTTCGTCGCGGTTTTGTGGGTCGAAGTCGCTTGCTAGTTTCGCGGCTTCGTAGGCTACGACCTTCTTGGGCGTGGCTTTGATGTAGTAGCTGATTTGGTCGCCGGGTTTGTAGCCTCGGCCGCTGCCCAAGGCTAGCTCGTAGGCGGCGGCGCGGTTGCGGCCGCCTCCGGCGATTTTTTGGCGATACTTCTCGAGGCTGTCCTGGAGGGTGTCGGTCTTCATCAGCATCTCGATCGGCATCTCGCCGGCGCGGATGCGGCGCTCGAAGTCCTCGCGCAGCGACGGGATGGCTTCGGGTTTGGCCTGCATCTGGAGCTTGATGATCTCCTCCATGAAGACGCGCTGGAACTTCTCCAAGCCGCGCGATTTCAGCGCGCCGCCTTTCACGATCACGTCGCCTTCTTTTGTCAGTAAGGCGTAGTTCTTCGCCTTGTAGCTAAACATCGCGTCGAATTGCTCGTCGAATTCGACCTCGATGCCGGCTGGCAGCTCTTTGCCTAGCGCGTCCCGCAGCTCATCAGCGCTCCGCTTCTCCGGCGGGACGAAGTAGATGCCGTCAGTGTCCACTTCTATGACTTGCGCGCCTTGCGCCTTCAGCCAGTCGATCATCTTCTTAAGTAAGTCTCGCCCTATCTGAGTTACTCGCGCCGCCGCGTCGAAATCGGCGAAGTGTCCCTGCGCGAAACCCAGGTAACCGTAGAAGCTGTTGATCAGGATTTTGAAGGTGTTTTGCAGCGCGTGGAAGTGGCGTTGCCCCGCCGCATCCTTCGCTGAGCGCATGCTAGCCTTCGCTTCGAGGCGGAAGGTGCGCAGGTCAGTTAGTAGGTGTCGGAAGATCTGGAGCTGGTCGGTTTGCGGAAAGCAATCGAACTGGAGCATCACGCTGGGGTAGAGCGACGCGATGTCGCAATGCCAGACGTTCCGCGCCACACCGGTGAAGAAGATGTCGGTGTAACCGCCTTCGAAGCCGCGGACCATCGGTAGCTCGGGAATGCTGTGGCGCTGGCGGAAGTACTCGCGGAGGAAGAGCGCGTTGATGCGGGTGGCGTTTCCGCGCACAATCACGTCCTGGTAGTTGTAGGGAAAAATCTGCGCCTGGATGAAGTAGCTAGGACCAAGTAGCTCGGCGACCGCGCGTGTCTCGCGCACCGCGCAGAGCGCGCGTTTACGAAAAAGTTCGTTGTTATCGCGATAGGCACGTTGCAGTTCTTTGCCGACTAACGAGGACACTTCCTCGCTGTCGCAGAACCCGAAATGCTGCGCGACATCGATGCGCTCGAAGCCGCTAAGGGTGCGCATCCCGACGTCGTAGAACTGCGCGAGCAGGAACGTATCGACGAAGTGCCGGCCATCGACGGCGAACTTTGGGTAGTCGATGGTCTTCTCTGCGATCTGGAGTCGTGAAGGACGTGAGCGCAGGAATCCGCCGCTGCGGCCCCAGTCGAGTTTCACTTTCGCCTTTCGCGCCCGGGCGACGAGATACGGCAGATCGAAACGGAAGAGATCGTGACCCTCGATCACATCGGGATCGCGTTCTTTGATGAGACTGGTTAGGCGCTTCAGCGCCGCCTTCTCGGATTCCTCTGACTGTTCCGGATCGACGACGATCAGTTCTTCCCAGCCGCTGTTATTGGACAACGCGATGCTGGCGATGTGCTCTTGCGAAGCCGCGGCGAGATCGTCTTCGCCGCTGACTGAGATGACTTCGAGCTGCAACCGCTTCAGTTGCTCAAGCGCCATCCCTTTGAACAAGGTCCGCCCGGTCGCGGTGAGATAATGCTGCACCGGATCGCTGAACGCGAAGAACGTGCGGCCGGCGCGCTTCAGTCCATTGCGCAGCGCGATCAGTTCCTTCCAGCTATCGGCCGTGATCAGCCAGTTGTATTTCAGATCGCCGGCTAGCTTCTCGGCGTTCTCCATCCCGAGATCCGCCACGTCTGCGTCCGCCCAGACGAACGGATGGAACGGCTCCACATCCACGACCGTGCTCCCGTCCTTCTCGCGCCGGTAGACGCGCACGGTCCCGGTGTCGCCCATTTCAATCGCGACGATCCGCTCCGTCGGATCAGCGCCGAAGAGGAGCTGGTTGTCTTCGAAAGCCATGCGCCGCAACTACGCGGCGGAGCGGAGACGAATCAAGCGCGCGCGATTAGCGCATACCGCTGTCGCCGGTCCAGTTGACCTTCAGCATTTGACCGGCAGCGACGTCAGCTTCGAATTGCCAATGCCCAGCACGCGCACCGGGATCTTCGCGCATGATCGTGTAGTGACCAGGCGGCAGTGCAACGTGAAAACCACCTTCGGCGTCTGTCTTAAAGGTGGTGACGCGCGTCTCGCCACTCTTCACCACGAACTCAAGATCGCCGGCCGGCGCTTTGCCTCCGCTCGGATCATCTTTCCGAATCGGACCAGGGCGACTTGGCGAAACGGCGATGACGCCTTCGATGCCGCTTGCGCCCGGAGTTGGTGTCTCTGCCATCGCGATAAATGGAGCGAGTGCGATGACGATGATGCTGAAGAGCTGACGAGTCATGGCAGATCTGCTTTCCGGAACTCGATCAGCTTAATGCGCTCACCGCAAATGTCTCTTCGCGGAAAAGCAAAGTGCCGGCGCGGGATCACCACGCCGGCACTTGGAGTTCAGACGATTTCGGTTATCTCGAGACGAGGGTCGCGTTCGCGGTGTGGGTCAACGCGCCGCTCGTTCCGGTGACGGTGAACGGATACGTGCCTGCGTTCACCGATCGCGCCGCGGTGACGGTGAGTGTCGACGAAGCGCCGCTCGTCGGATTCGGCGAGAAGCTCCCGGTCGCTCCACTCGGCAAGCCGCTGACGGACATCGTCACCGGCGAACTGAAGCCGTTCGTCTTGTTCACTGTCACCGTATAGCTCACCGTTCCGCCGTTCTTTCCGACAGTCGCTGACGACGGACTGATCGAGAGCGAGAAGTCAGGAGCCGGTGTGGCGGTCGGGAGTGGTGTCGGAGTTGGCGTCGCAGTTGGCACCGGCGTAGGTGTCGGCGTCGGAACCGGTGTGGGCGTTGGCGTGGCCGTTGGCACTGGTGTCGGCGTCGGCGTTGGCGTTGGCGTCGGCACAGGTGTTGGCGTCGGCGTCGGGCTGCCGCTGCAAGCACCCGGACCCGCAGTGTTATCGACGAACCCGGAGACCGTGCCGCTGAATTGCGACGAGGTCGTTGTGCCGGTCGTGTTCACGACAACGACGAAGTTGTGCTGCGCCGGAACCGTGAACGAGTAGGTCGCGCTGCCGACCGTCGTGCCGAGTCCGCTGATGCCGGTATCACCGAGGTAATTCAGGTTCAGGTTCGTCGGATCGTAGGTCTGGTCGTACGCGGCGCTCTCGATGTCACCTGCGCCACCGAGTGCGGCGTTAATCGTGACGGTGAAGCAACGCGGCGCGCCGCTGGTGTTCGCGAAGGTCCACTTCTTGTAATACTTCGTGCCCGCGAATCCGCCGCCCGGGCTTGCCTTGCCGGAGCAAGTGCTCGGCACGCCATCGCGGCCGAGTCGATCGGCTTGCGTCGTGTCAGCCGTCGTGAGTGAGCTCGTCGGGATGCTCTGGTTCGCACCGCCCGCGCAGGTCGGCACCGTGAACTGCACCGTCTTCGTGCCGCTCGCGTAGGTGAGGTTCAGCGAGAGCGCGATGTTCGTTCCGCAGACGAAGGTGTCTGAAGTCGAGATCCTGAACGGCGTCGCGTTCGTAGCGCTGCCGTCGATTGCCAGGTTGGCGTAAGTCGAGTCGGCATCCAAGACGGTGACGCCCGCCGTGGTCGTAGTCATGTGCGCGGAGATCGCGCTTTCGCTGGCGCAGCCGTTGTTCTTCACGCCGACGTTCAGCTTCACGCATTCGGCCTTGTTCACGACGCCGTTACTGTTGCCTAACGAGTCGTCGATTGTGTAGCTGGGCGTTTCCGCATTGCGCCACGAGGTTGAGGCGCCGCTTAGCTCAATGTTCGAGCCACCCGCGACGGTGAAGTTCTGTGTTACCGTGCCACCACCTTGGGGCGCGACCGCGGCGGATGCAGGCGACGCTGTCGCGCAATTGCGATCGGCATCAGCTGCACTCGCTGTGTAGCTGCCCGCCGGAACGATGATGTTATAGACGCCATTCGCGTCGCTCGCGCCGGCGTAGCCGTTGCTCAGCGTGACGGTGACGCCTTGGACTGGCGCGCCTGTCTCAGACGACGTGATCGTGCCGGTGACGGTGCCGTAAGCTCCGGCCGCAGAGACGCACGACGGGAACTTGTAAGACGCGATGCGCGTCGACCAATTGAAGGCGCCGTTGGTCTTCAGGTATTCGTTTGTGTAGTAGAAGGTGCACTGATCGATCGGGTCGAGCGTCATCGAGGTGTAGTCGCCCCAACGATTTCCCGCGCCGGTTGTCTGCACGCCGAGGCCGGCCTGCACAGTTGTCTCGGCGCCCATCGTGCCTGCGGCGTCGGTCGCGAGACGCCCAGTCATGTAGATGCCGGGCTTCACGGAGGTGCTCGATTTGCTGTAGCCGAGCGCGATGTTCTGGTCCTTATCCATCGCGATCGAGGACATCCAGCGATAGCTGGTATCTGGATCGAAGGTGCCTGACTGGAAGACGGTCGGCGCTGTCGTTGAACTGCCCGCATTGCGGAATTCCCACCATTTCACGGCGCCGTGCGCTGGTGTGCTCGCGCTGCCGGGAACGGTCGAGCTCGCGACTAACGACTCCTGCGGCGCGGCCTGCGTGCCGTTGTTGCGGTAAGCGAGGCGATACATGAAATGGCTGCCGAGGTTATCGAGATCATCGGCGCCGACCGCTGGCGAAGGCTGCGGAACACAATCACGATTGTTCTGCGCGGCGGTGTTGTTCACGCAGGGCGGAGCGCTAATGCCGCTCGTCGAGATCACTGCGGACGTGAGGGTGATGGTCGGAGTCGTGCCCCACGCGACCTTCACACGCGTTGAGTCGGTGCGGTTCGTGAACTGCGCATTCGGGCCAAGGACGAAGGCCGCTTCGCCCGCGGGCGGCGGCGTTAAGCTGTCGAGATCAGCCGGCAGGAAGCCGTATTGAATTCCAGTGCCGTCTTTAGCGAGATCGGCCTTGAGCATGCGCGCGGGTTGACCGGCGATCATCGCATCGCGCTCGAAGACGTAAACGCGACCTGCGAGATACGTTGTGCCCGCCGCATTGAAGACATGCGCGCTCATGTAGTAGCCATCCGGCCACACACCGGTGTGCGGGTAGTCGACGAAGTTCGTCGTATCGGTCACGAAGTCGTAGAGGTAGTAATCGCCGGTCGCATCCTCGGTAGTGGAGACGGCAACGCACTGATGCGACGCGCTGCCGGTCGGACCATCGACAGCGAATTGCGAGAGAACCCATCGACCAGCGAGGATGTCGTAGGAGACAACGGGATCGCCGTCATTGTGCGAAGCGCAGACGCCTCCGAGCGCTTGGAAGAGCGTGTTGCCCGCGGCTGGACCGTACTGCAGCGCGCCAGTCGCCTTGTCGAAAATCGCGAAGCTCGAATTGTTCCATTGTACGAACTGCGTCGCGCCGACGCGGCCATTCACGTCCGGCGGATTGCTGGAAGGAACGAAGCCCGCGGTGCCGGTGCCGACGCCGTCAAACCCGGTGCCGCTCGGCGATGGCGCGGAGTATTGCTGGCCTTGCGCAGTTTGGATCGGGCCCTCAACTCCGCCGTTTTGCGTGGGTGGCTGCGGACGAATCGGCTCCGGATGATCGTGCTTCGGCGCGTTCGAAGGATTGATCGGACGCGTATGAATCAGTTCACCACTGCGCACTGCGTTGACGGGCTGGAAATCTTGTTGCGGCCCGGCATACGAAATCGCTGCCTGGTTCTGCGCAACGGATTGCGCGCGTTCTGCCGGTTCACGATTCAGCGCCGCGGAACCACCTCCGCGATGCGGACTGTTCGCACTCAGTGATGGCAGACGAATGCCGACGGCAGACCCAAAGGCGAAGACGGCGAACGTGGCGCCGATCGCGCAAACCAGTAGCGCAGTGAGCAATCGAAGTTTAACGAACGCAGCAGAGACGGAGGTTTTCTTTCTCATGAGTTGGTGGTGGCGCGAAGCGCGAGTGGCTTTACCGACGGGTTAAGACGCTTGTTGATGTCGCGGTTATGGCGCGACGTGGCGCCGATTAACGCTTCTTTCGAAAATCGCGTCAAAATTTATTACTCAACCTTACGAAAAAATAAGGAACACCGCGCGTCACCGAAGAGAACTCGTTAGGAAGAAAAGCTGCGCGGGAAGTGACAACTTTCCGTCGCCCTGTGTAAGGTTCGCCGCATGAAGCTTCGTCTCCTCGTCGCGCTTTCGCTCGCCCCTGCGCTCACCTCATTCGCGCAGCAGACACCGCAACAACTTGCCGACGCCGAGCTGCCGTCGCTGCTCACGATCTACAAAGACCTGCATACGCATCCGGAGTTATCGGGTCATGAGGAGAAATCAGCGGCGCTCGTGGCGAAGGAATTGAAGTCGTTAGGCTGCGAAGTGACGGAGCATGTCGGGAAGTATGATCGGCCGAACCTGAGTCCCTTCGGCGTAGTCGGCGTGATGAAGAATGGCGATGGGCCAGTCGTCCTGGTGCGCACGGATATGGACGCACTCCCGGTTACGGAAGAGACCGGACTGCCTTACGCGAGCAAGGACACCGCGCCAAACGACGAAGGCAAACAGGTCGGCGTGATGCAGGCCTGCGGACACGACATTCACATGTCGACCTTCATTGGCACCGCACGCGCGCTCGCGAAACTGAAAGACCAATGGAAGGGCACGATCCTGTTCATCGGCCAACCCGCGGAAGAGATCGGCAGCGGCGCGCGCGCGATGTTGAAGGATGGTCTCTACACGCGCTGGCCGAAGCCGCAGTTCGCGCTAGGCTTTCACGACAAAGCGGACCTCGAGACCGGAAAGATCGGCGTGACGGAAGGCTACACTTACGCCAGCACGGACTCGATCGACGTGACCGTCCGCGGAATCAGCGGACACGGCGCCTATCCGCATCGGACCAAGGACCCCATCGTGCTTTCGGCGCAGATCGTGAATGCCTGGCAAACAATTGCTTCGCGGGTGAACAACCCGCTCGATCCGCTTGTCGTCACCGTCGGATCAATCCACGGCGGCACGAAGCACAACATCATCCCGGAAGAAGTGCAGATGCAGCTCACCCTGCGGACCTATAAAGACGAAGTGCGGAGTCGCGCGATCGAGTCGATCGAGCGGATCGCGAAAGGCTGCGCCATCGCGGCCGGCGTCCCGGACGAACGGATGCCGACCGTAAAGGTGCGCGAAGATCAACACACGCCCGCCACCTACAACAATCCCGAGCTGACGAAGCGCCTCACCGCGGTTTGGAAGAAATCGTTAGGCGAGGCAGCCGTTGACACGGTTGATCCAACGATGGGCGGCGAAGATTTTTCCGAATTCAGCCTCCCGGATCACTCCATTCCCGCGGTGGACATTCACGTCGGCGCAGTCGCGCCGGAGAAAGTGGCCGAGTCGAAGAAGCCTGGCGCCGCGCCGTTGCCGAGCCTGCACTCGAGTAAATTCGCGCCCGTCCCCGAGCCGACGATTCGCACTGGGATCATCGCCATGACCAGCGCCGTGCTGGACTTGATGAAGAAGTAGTCGCGCGTGCTCGCGAAGCTCAAACGCGCGCTTCGCTCGATCATTGAGTCGCGCGGATACTTCGTTAGGCCGACGAGCGAATTTGGCTTCGTCCTCGGTCACGACATACGTCGCCTACTCGGCGATCTGCAGCGACCGCAAATAATCGATGTTGGCGCGAACGCCGGGCAGTGGCTGCGTTCCATCAAGACGGAATTCCCGCAGGCGCGCGTCGTGTGTTACGAACCCGACGCACGCATTTTCGCGGCGTTGCAACGGACGGCGGCAGAATTCGCGGACGTCGAATGTGTGCCATGTGCCCTCGGTCGCGACGCAGGCACTCTGACCCTGCACCGCAACGCGGACTCAGTGACCAGCTCACTCCTCCAGCCCATCGTGCCCTCGCACGACGTGCCGTACGCGAGCAAGTTGAAACCGCTGGATCGCGCACCGGTCGAAGTGCGGACGTTGTGTGACGAACTGCAGCGCATGCGCATTGATCAGGTCGATCTCCTTAAGACGGACTGCCAGGGATTCGATCTCGCGGTCCTGCAAGGCGGCGCGCGCGCGATCGAAGATGGACGCGTCCGCCTGATCGCGACCGAAGCACTCTTCCATCTCGAGTACGAAGGACAGAGCTGGTTTCAGGAGACACTCGCCTGGCTGAACGCGCGCGGCTTTTCCTTCATTGGGCTCTATGACGTCATGCACGACGCGCGCGGTCGCGCGATTTTTGGCGATGCGCTCTTCGCGCGCAACGACGCGATTCGTTAGGCGCTACTTCACCCGCACGTTCTTGCGCAGGAATGTCGGCACGTCGAGGTCCTGACCTTCGACGATGGTCGGCTCGCTTTTTTCAAAGCGACCGCGCGTGACTGACTCGAACTGCATCACTTCCTGTTTCGCGACGATCTTGTCCGTTTTTACCGGCTTCTCGATCAGCGGTTTCTCCAAGATCGGTTTCTTCTTCGGAAGAATGACGCGCGGCTGTGCGGGCTCCGGTTCGACGAACTCCTGCTGAGGTGGCGAAGGCGGAGCGGCTGGCTCTGGCTCGTCATACGCGACTGGAAGCGGTTCGTCTTCGATTAGCTCAGGCAGCTTCGCCTCGATCGTCTGCAGCGAGCGCTCGGGTTCGGGCGGCTGAATCGGCGCGAGTTCCTGCTCATCGAACGTCTCCTCTTCCTGTTCGGCAATCGGCTCCGGCTCCGATTCAATAACCGGCGGCGGCTCGACTGGTTTCGGCACCTTCA
>JBJMWV010000155.1:0-3141 GCA_045809985.1 Chthoniobacterales bacterium
CGATCGTGTCGAGCGCCGTCGCCATCGCCGCGAGACCTGAAGCGAAAGCCCATCCGCGCGTGCCGCTTTCCAGATCGGCAACACAGCGTTCGTAAGCCAGACGCGTCGGGTTAATCGAGCGCGAGTAGTCGTAGCCTTTGTGCCGGCCGGGACTTTCCTGCACGTAGGTCGACGTCTGGTAAATCGGCGTCATGATCGCGCCGGTGCTCGGGTCGGGAGATTGCCCGGCGTGAATCGCGCGCGTGGCGAAGTCGTGTTTTTTCATCGGAGAAGAGGGGCCACAGATTACACAGATTTTCGCAGATTGCTTTTGCCTAACGAGTCCTCATAACGCGCACTTCGGGCCGGTAGGTGATGCGCACGAGCAGGTCGCCGCGGCCGCCTCGTGGCCTCGGCATTCCTTCGCCGGCGACGCGGACGATTTCTCCGCGTTTCACTCGCTTTGGAATGCTTAGGCGAATGATTCCGCCGGTCACGCGTTCAATCGTTTCGGAGCCGCCGTGTTCGGCGCGTTGGGCGCTGATACGCAGATCTGTCTTCAGATCTGCACCGCTCAATTTGAAACGGAAACCGAGGCGCGGTTTCAGCCGCAATTCGAGGAAGCCTTCATCTCCGCGGCGCGGCACGCGTAGGCGTGAACCTGGTGCTGTCATTGCCGGGATCGTGACGCGATAAGTCTCCGCGCCGTCGGCATTCGCAGGATCCTTAACCGTTAAGTTGACGATCGTGCCACGGAGGAAATCTTCGATCGCCAACCGTACTTCTTCTTTGATGTTGTGCTCGATCCTCGCGCCACGTTTCGGCGCCGAACCCTGACTCGCGCGGTCCAGTTCGCGATCGTAAGCACGACGTCGCGCGGTGTCGCGAAGCGTCTCGTAGGCTGCGTTTAGAACCTGCGAGCGTTCCGTCGCATCGCCGCCGCGGTTTAGATCCGGATGGAAACGTCGCGCGAGAACTCGATAGGCATCGCGGATCTGCACTTGCGTCGAATCGCGCGATAGGCCAAGCACGCCGTAGTGATCCTCTGCCAAGACGTCAGCTGGCAGATTGCTTCGGCATGTTGCGCCGCAAGTAGGAGAGCAGATCTGTGCGAGTAATCAGCCCGAGGAATTTTTCGCCGTCCACCAGCATCACGACGTGGCCGCGCTCGAAGATCGCAAGGACATCCTCGATCTTTGCGGACGGCGCGAGAGTCTCGAGTTTGTCGGTCATCGCGCGTCGCACCGGTTCGCGGAATCGCGCCGCATCGCCGTGCACCTTCATCAGCAGATCGGACTCATCGAGAATGCCGACGGCGCGGCCGCTTTCCTCGATCACCGGCAGTTGGGAGACTTCGGCGCCGCGCATTCGGCTGTAGGCGATCATTAAGGTGTCGTCTGGCTTCACCGAAATGACTTCGCGCGCTTCGTAACGCCGGCTGATCAGGTCGGTGAGATCGCCCGCTGGTTCGCGTTCGAGGAAGCCCTGCTCGGCCATCCAGAAGTCGTTGTACATCTTCGACAGGTATTTGTTTCCGGTGTCGCAAATGAATGTGACGACGCGCTTTTTCTTCTCCTGTTTGCGGCAGTAGCGGAGCGCGGCCGCGACGAGCGTGCCGGTTGATGAGCCGCCGAGGATTCCTTCTTTGCGCAACAACTCGCGCGCGACGGCGAAGCTCTCCGCGTCAGGAATTGAGAACGCTTCGGTGACGTACGAGAGGTCTGCGATCTCGGGGACGAAGTCTTCGCCGATGCCTTCCACGGCCCAGCTGCCGGCTTCGCCGATTGTCTGTGAGCGTGTGTATTCGGCGAGGATTGAACCCTCCGGATCGGCGAGAATCATCTCGACGCCGCGACGCGGGCGAACGCGCGCGAAGAAGCGGCTCAGACCGGTGATCGTGCCGCTTGAACCGACGCCGACAACGCACGCGTCGACGTCATGACGCATTTGTTCCCAGATCTCCGGACCGGTGGTGCGCTCGTGCGCGACGGGATTGTTCGGATTCTCGAACTGGTTCACGAAGAACGCGCCGGGAATCTCTTCGGCGAGCCGCTTCGCGTAATCCTGGTAATACTCGGGATGTCCCTTCATCACATCGGAGCGGACGATGCGAACCTCGGCGCCGAGGGCGCGAACGTGCGATACTTTCTCCTGCGACATCTTGTCGGGGATGACGAGGATGCAGCGGTAGCCTTTCGCCATCGCCATCAAGGCGAGGCCGAGGCCGGTGTTGCCGGCAGTCGCTTCGATGATCGTCCCGCCGGGTTCCAGATCGCCGTCGCGCTCCGCGGCTTCGATCATCGAAAGCGCGATGCGGTCCTTGATCGAGCCGGTCGGGTTCTGGTTCTCGAGTTTAACGAAGAGCTGGCACTTGCCGGTATCGATGCGCTTGATCTCGAGCAACGGAGTGTCGCCAATGAGGCGCAGGATCTCCGGTGGCTCACCGCGTGCCTTCTCGGCGGCGAGGATTTCTGTCAGGCCGAGACTCATGGATTCGAAGCGGTCTCGCCTTTGTGCGACCACTCGTTAGTCGAGTCGGCGAGCATTTGCTGCAGCACATCGAAGCGCACCTCGCCGTAGTTCAACGCATAACGCAGGTCACCGCCTTTGTAGACCCACGTGGTCGGAATCCAGCTCACCGGCAGATCGAGAAAGCGCGTGATCTTGCCCGAGCCGCTTCGCGGACCAGGATCAGCGACAATCGAGACGTTCGATTGATCGTCGATCCCAAACTTCTTCAACATCGCACGGCCATCTTCGCCATTGTTCCAGACGGAAACGAAGTAGAAATGCGTCTCCGGGTTCTCCTTCACCATCTTCGTCCAGCCGCCGCTCTTCATCTCCGCCTGGCAATTCGAACACCACGTCGCCCAGAGGTGAACCACGCTCAGGCCGGGCTCTTTGATTTTCGCCGCGAGATCCTGCTCGGCCGGCGAGGCAGCGAACACGTTGATCGCGAGGAAGACGGACAGAGTTGCAGCAAGAAAAGCTTGTCGAAACATCACAAATCAAACGACACGAAACGTCCGTATCCGTCAACTGCCGTGCCGGTTGACCACCCTCGGGAATGCGCCTAATGTGCCGCCCCTTTTTCTGAGCAACGAGCACGGCGTAAGGAACCGCTCGCTCACCGCTCAAGACGCGATACGTCGCGAGGGATTC
>JBJMWV010000156.1:0-4340 GCA_045809985.1 Chthoniobacterales bacterium
CGGCCGCGAGGTGCTCGCGAAGGCAAAAGAGGAAGGTCTGAAACGACGGCTCGTTCCGTTTCGGATGAAGCAAAAAGGTCCGCCGCCGCGTCCGCATTACGGCGTCTTCGCATACGGCCAGCGTGTAGGTGAAGTGAATAGCGGCACGCTCTCTCCGAGCATGGGCGAAGGCATCGGCATGGCCTATGTGCCGGTTGAATTCGCAAAGGTGGGCAGCGAGCTCGAGATCGAAATCCGCGGCCAGAAATTTCCTGCTGTCATCGAGAAGAAACCCCTCTACAAGAAACCATCATGAGCAACGTTCCCGACGATCTTCGCTACACCGAATCGCATGAGTGGGTCCGCGTGGAAGGCGATCGCGCGCGAGTCGGGATCACCGATCACGCGCAGGCTGAGTTGACCGATGTGGTCTACGTCGAGCTGCCAAAAGTCGGGACGCAGGTCGAAGCGCGCGGCAACATCGCCGTCGTCGAATCGGTGAAAGCGGCGAGCGATATTTACGCGCCAATCAAAGGCGAAGTGGTCGAAGCGAACGAAGCGCTCTCGAGCAATCCGGCGCTCGTGAATACAGATCCATTCGGCGAAGGCTGGATCTTTGTCTTGAAGATGGCGAATCCAGACGACGCGAATCAGCTCAAAGACGCGGCCGGTTATCGGCAGGCGATCGGCTGACCTGACCGACGTCGCCCCGAGATGTGTCATCCCGAGGCAGCGAAGACGCCGAGGACCTCACACGGGGTCGATGATCGCGCTTGGATAACTCGTCTTATCAGCAGCGAGTAGGTGAGGTCCCTCGGCGCGCTGCGCCAGCCTCGGGATGACAATGGCGCGACGGATTCACCCGCACGCCCATAGACTAGCTTTGACTCCGACGCAGCGGCCTCGTATGCCTGCTGCGCCATGAAACTGCGCTTCGTCTTCGCTCTTCTCATTTCGTTCATCATCTGCGCCGCAGCATCTGCCGCGGAACCACGCCTCCTCACGCCACAAGACTTGTGGGCGATTAAGCGTGTCGGGAATCCCGCACTCTCGCCGGACGGGAAGTTCGCCGTGTTCCCAGTCCAGCAATGGAACATCGAGAAAAATAAAAGCAGCAGCAATCTGTGGACGGTCGCGATCGCGACGGGCGAAGTGCGTCAGCTCACTACCGCCGCCGAAACAACGGAAGACGCACCGATGTGGAGCCCGGACGGCACTCGCATCGCCTTCACTTCGAAGCGCGGCGAGGATGAAAACGCGGCGCTTTATGTGATCCCGTTTGGCGGCGGCGAAGCGGAGAAGATCGTCGACTTTCCGAGCGCGATCGCGTCGCCAAAATGGTTGGGCGATGGAAAGAGCATCGTCTTCGCGACAACCGTAATTCCCGAGCTCACCGGCAAGCTGGCGAAGGCGGACCTCGACGCGATGAAGAAAGAGTTCAAGCGCCGCAAGAACTCAAAGATGACGGCGAAAGTGACGGAGAACCGGCAGTATCGCTACTTCGATCACTACATCACGGACCCTGTCGCGCACCGCCTGCTGCGCGTCGACGTTGCGACGAAAGCCCTCACCGATCTCACGCCAAGTGTCGATCGGCTCTTCATCAACAGCGGCGAGTTTCATTACGACGTCTCCCCCGATGGAAAGACAATCGCGCTCGAGTTCAACACTACGCCGCCGCCCTTCCGCGACTTCACAAACTCAGACATCTACCTGATCCCGACGGACGGCTCGGGCGCGATGAAAAACGTGACGCCGGAAAACAAAGCTGACGACGGCGGGCCAATCTTCTCGCCCGATGGTCGCTCAGTTTATTTCAAGCGCGAGAAGGTGCCGTTCTACAACGGCCAATCATCGAAGCTGTGGCGCCACGACATCGCGAGCGGCAAGAACGTGGCGGTCACGGAGGCGCTCGATTACTCCATTGGTGATGTCCGCGCCGCAGCGGATGGACGCACGGTCTGGGTCAACGCGGAAGAGAAAGGCGTTGTGCCGATCTTCCGCCTCAATGCGGATGGCACCGGGCTGAAGTCCGTCTATGGAAACGGCACCTCGACGGGCCTGGATGTGCGCGGCGACTCAGTTGTCTTTCTGAACGACACCACGAATCGGCCTAACGAGTTATTCGCGCTCGATGCGAAAACAGGCGCGGCGCACCAGCTCACGCATTTTAACGATGAGTTCATGAAGGGCTTCAACCTCGGGAAGGTGGAGCCGTATTGGTTTAAAGGCGCGAACGGTGACGACGTGCACGGCTGGCTCGTGCTCCCGCCGAACTATGACGCGGCGAAGAAATACCCGCTCGTTCAACTGCTCCACGGCGGTCCGCACACGATGAATCGCGACAGCTGGAGCTATCGTTGGAACACGCAGCTCTTCGCGGCGCCGGGTTACATCGTGACGTGGGTGAATCGCCATGGCTCGACCGGCTTCGGTGAGAAATTTGCGCAGAGCATCGTCAACCAGTGGGGCGACATGCCGCTCGAGGACATCATGAAATCAACCGACATGCTCCTGCAGCGGTTTCCGAACATCGATGCCGATCACATGGCTGCGGCCGGGGCGAGCTACGGCGGCTATATGGCCGCGTGGATTCTCGGACACACCGATCGTTTCAAAGCGATTATCGATCACGCCGGCGTGAACAACAGCTACTCGCAGTTCGCGACCGATGTCTCGCACGGATTTGAAGAGGTGATGGGCGGCACGCCGTGGGGCGACATCGAAGGACTGCAGCGGAACAACCCGATGTTCTACGCGCGCAACTTCAAGACGCCGACGCTCGTCATCCATAACGAACAAGACTTCCGCGTCCCGTTAGGCAACGGGCTCGAGCTGTACACCGCGCTCCAGGCGCAAAACGTTCCGTCGCGACTCGTCGTTTTCCCGGATGAAAATCACTGGGTGTTAAAGCCACAGAACGCCATCTACTGGCATTGGGAGATGCAGAGCTGGCTCGCGCGTTACATCGGTGGAAAGCCGACGCTCGAGAAGCCGCGCTTCGAAGACAAGGACAAAGACGAGGCGAAAGACAGTGCCGCGAAACCGGCCGGCATCGCGAACTGAAAGGTCGCGGCGCTATTCCTTGACGATCTGCCGCGCGGCTTTCGCGAGCTGCGCGGGCAAATCGAGCAACTCCGCGACGTAGCGCACGAGCTCTTCGATCCGCACTGGATTCGCCATGAAGCTGTAGCCGCTCAAAATTCCTGCGGAGGCGATACCCTCTTCACTCGTCGTGTTCACGCTGACGAAGACAACCGGCGTCTCGCGAAAGTCCGGATCCTGTTGCAGTTCGCGCGCGACACTCGCGGCTTGCGGCTTCGTCATCGCGATGTCGAAGAGGATTAGATCGGGGCGGAACCAGCGCGCTGCTTTCAACGCATTCTTGCTATCGTGTTCCTCCTTGATCTGATACTTCCCGGTTCTCTCCAGCGCCGGACGGACTAAATCAATCGCCCGCGCGTCGTAGTCCACGAGCAGGATTTTTTTTGAGAAGGTCATCGCGGCGAAGGGCCACGACTCTATGGAGCAGCGCTTGTGCCTAAATCAGGGTGGAGAGCGTATTGATCGTCAGCGCGAGGATCACGGTGTTGAAGGCGAACGAGATAACACCGTGGAGTAGAACGAGGCGGCGGAGCCTGCGCTGAGTCACCTGCACATCGGAAACCTGAAAGGTCATTCCGATGACGAACGAGAAGTAGGCGAAGTCGATGTAGTTCGGGTGTTTCTCGCCAGGAAAATCGAGGCCGGCGAAGTGCGCATGAACGTCATCTGGTTTATCGCCGTAAAACGTGTGCGCGTAACGCAAACTGAAAACTGTGTGGACGAGACACCACGCGAATACGACCGCGAAAAGACTAAGGAGAAGATGCCCGAGCAGACGCGGTTGGTGAGCACCTTTGTTGCTCGCAAAAAGATAGCCGACGGCGAGGAAAGCAGCGCAGCCCGCGAGGATGACAGCGCAAAAGATCACAGTGCTGCTGGCGTCCTGCGCCTTCGCGATGCGACGCATTTCCGGCTGCGGCGTCCACAAAATCGTGCCCCACGCGAGAACGAGCAGGCAACCCGCGAAGACGTTCCACGCGCAGATCCACTGCGTGGCTGGCTGCGCATGCGAATGCACCGCGAAGAAAGTTGCAGCACCAGCCACCACCGAATAAGCCGCGCGCCGTGGCGCATTTAGATGCACAAACCAGCGTTCCACCGCGGTCATACGGCGTGTCTACAACCGCGTCCGGGAAAGTCGCGCTTTTTTCTTCCGCTGTGCTTAATTACCAACCCTCGTTATGTCGGCCGCAGCGAAGAAAACAGGGACCGAGCTGAACTTCGAAGCCGCGATGGATCGTCTCGACGCGATCGTC
>JBJMWV010000157.1:0-2122 GCA_045809985.1 Chthoniobacterales bacterium
AAGAGGGTGAAATCGGCGGTGTACCACCAGTGCGCCCAGCTCGCGATGTCGCGCTGCGAGACCGCCGCCGCGAATCGATCCGTGTGGCCGATAGTCCAGTTCGTAAGCAAGCCGCCGCCGCTCCCGCCGGTCACCCCCATCTTCTTCTCGTCGATGTAACCGCGCCTAACGAGTTCATCGACTCCGATCATTAGGTCCTTGAAATCGTCGCCCGGATAATGGTGCTGGATGATGTTGCCGAATTCCTGGCCGTAGGTCGTGCTGCCGCGCGGGTTAGGATAGAGCACGACGTAACCTTTCGCGGCCATCCACTGGAACTCGTGCGCGAAGACAAAGCCGTAAGCCGCGTGCGGCCCGCCGTGGATGTTGAGGATGAGCGGATACTTCTTCTTCGCGTCAAAGCCAGGCGGCTTCTGCACCCACGTTTGGATCTTCTTCCCGTCGAAGCTGTCGTACCAAATCTCTTCCGGCTCGGTCAGATTGAGCTGCGCGAACAGCTCGCGATTGACGTCGGTCAGTTGGCGCGGTGCGGCGTTGCCGTCGATCACGAATAGATCGTTGATGCGCGTCGGCGTGGAGACTTCGTACATGATCTTGCCGCCATCCGGCGTGATGTCGAAACGCATCACCGCCTGATCGCCTTTCGTGACTTCGGTCAGCGCGCCGGTCGCGGCATCGAAGCGGCCGATGTTCGTGCGCCCCTGGCGCGAAAAAATCTCGTAGATGCTCTTGCTGTCGGCGCTCCAAACGACCGGCGTGCTTCCGCCAGCACGCGGCGCCGCATTGTCGCCGAAGACGGGATTCGTGACGTCGAAATCGAATGACGCGGTGAGATTTTTCGGCTGCGCATTCGGTGCGAGATCCATCACCCATAGATCAGGCTGGGTGTAGGAATTCACCGGCTCATCGACCGAAGCGACGAACGCGAGCTGCTTGCCGTCCGGGCTGAGCGAAAGATCGCTCACGCCCATGTTAATCGTGGTGATCTTCGTCGGCTCGCCGCCTGTCGTCGCGACGGAGTAGAGCTCCGTCTTCGGCAGATCGTAATACGGCTCGTCGTTGTGCAGTGACGTGAAGAGAATCTGTGTTCCGTCTTTCGACCATGTCGGATCGCTCTCGCGAAAACGCCCGGTCATCAGCTGTTTCGGCTGCACTTTTTCTTCGGCGCTGCGCGGCGCCTGAATCGTCCAAATGTGCGACGGACGTTTCGGATCGAGATAGCCTTCGTTGTTCGAGCGATAAACCGCGCGCGTCACAACGTGAACGTCGCTCTCGCGCTCATCTGGCTTTCCGCTCGGAGCTGGTGAAGGCGACGGGCTCGCTCCATCAGCTGCGCCGCGCTTCGCTTCTTCTTCGCGCTTCTTCTTGTCGGCTTTCGCGAGGTCGTCCGGATTGCTCGTGCTCGTGAAGGCGATTGTCTTTCCGTCCGGCGACCACACCGGATTGCCCGCGCCTTTCGGCAGCGACGTGAACTGCCACGCTTCACCGCCGCCCATCGGCAACATGCAAAGCTGACCCGGCTCAGGTTTTCCGTCCTTCTCCGTCGCGCGGATGAAGGTGACGAACTTCCCGTCCGGCGACCAGCGCGGGGTGGTGTCGTGCGTTCCACTCGTTAGGCGATGCGGCTCTTCGCCACCCGCGGTCGAGACGGACCAGAGCGATGTGTCGTAGCCTTCCTTCTTCTCGTTCACCGACACGCGCACGAACACGACGCGCGAGCCGTCCGGCGACAACTGCGGATCGCCGATCCAGATGAAGTTGAAGAGATCCTTCTCCGTGATGTTCCGCTTCTCGGCAGCGAAGGTGGTCGCCGCGGCGGCCAGGCAAATGAACAACATTAAGGCACGACGCATCGGAGAAGCTGACATTAAGCGCCTGTTGCGCAATCCGCGGGGCGATCAGAACCTCTGCGCATGACTCGGCGATTTCTGCTCGGCTTTGCGTTGCTCGTCTTCGCGCAAACGCTCTTCGCAAACCCAATCATCTTCATCGTGCGACATGCCGAGAAAGGCGCGGGTGATCCGAAGGATCCGGAGTTGTCGCATCCTGGTCAGCGCCGCGCGGAATGGCTCGCCGCGACGCTGAAGGACGGCGGGATCACCGCGATCTACGCAACGGAATT
>JBJMWV010000158.1:0-3006 GCA_045809985.1 Chthoniobacterales bacterium
CTCGCTCAGCCGTTTCAACTTCATCATGTCTTCGAAGGTGAACGGCTTCTTCTGCGCGAAAGCAGTTGCGGCGAGGGCGAATGAGAGGATGACGGCTTTCCAGTTCATGAGTGTTTCTCCGGTGTGATCGGCATGCTGTCGCCGATGCGCGATAGGCGCAAAAGCAATCTTGCTGAATCACTCGTGACGAAGCGCGGCTGCGCGTTAGGCTCGACGCGTGTCCTTAGCGTCCATTCTTGGGCTGACCTACTTCGTCTCTGAGTTTCTCCTCAGCATCACGCGACGTTCGCGCAGCAAGACGGGGCAATCACAGGACCGCAGCACGCTGCGCACGCTCTGGATTGTCATCATGGCGTGTGTCTTCGCCGCGTTATACGGCGCGCAGAACTGGCGCTTCGCCGCGCTCCGGCATCGTGATGTGTTAGACCTTCTCGCGATCCTCTTCTTCGCCAGCGGACTCGCGTTGCGCTGGTGGTCGATCATCGTGCTCGGCCGCTTCTTCACCGTCGATGTCACGATCGAGAAAGATCACGAAGTTGTGGAAGCCGGTCCGTATCGACTCGTTAGGCATCCTTCCTACACCGGCGTGCTACTCGCCTTTGTCGGCTGGGGTTTGTCACTGCATAATTGGCTCGCGCTCCTCGTCCTGCTCGTGCCGATCTTCGCCGCGTTCGCCCATCGCATGACAGTGGAGGAGGAAGCGCTGGCTGGTGCGCTAGGCGAGCACTACCGCGCCTACATGGGACGGACGAAACGTCTCCTGCCCTTCGTCTACTGAAGCTTAGTTTTCGCGGCTCCAGAGAAACGCATCTTCGAACGTGACCCACGCCGCGACGCGCTCGCGCAGTTGCTTCGCGCGGTCCGGTTGGCCGCTGGCGACGTTGCGCAATTCGTTAGGATCGTCGCGCAGATTGAAGAGCGACTCACTCCCGCTCGTCACGTCGTAAATGTACTTCCAGTCCGCTTCGCGCACGCCGAACACGTCGCCGCCGGCAATGGCCATAAAGTAGGCGCGATTCGGTTTCGCTGGATCGAAGAGACTCTGGCCCTGCCAGCCGGAATCCGGCGCGATGCCTAACAAGTCCGCGAGCGTAGGATTCAGATCAACGTGACCGCCGATCGTCTCTGCGCGTCCGCCGTTCGGAAACAAGCTCGAATTCCACAAGAGCAACGGCACCTTCACCTCTTCGTCGAAGACTGACCACGCGTGAGCGCGTTGGTCATGAGGATCGGCGAAGGCTTCTCCGTGATCTCCCGTCACAACGACAAGGGTGTCGTCCGCGAGGCCGCGTTCACGCAGCGCGGCAAACATCCGGCCGAGGTGGCGATCGGTCTCGTGCAGGACATTGAGATAGGCTGCGAGATCCTTTGCGTAGCGCGGCGGTGGGTTGCCGTTGAAGAAATCGATCGGCGTCACGCCGGGACTTAGCGGATACGGATCGTGCGTCTGATCGGTCCAGCAGATGGCGAAGAACGGTTCGCCAGGCTCTTCGTCGATCCAGCGAATCAGCGTATCGAAGACGCAGGCATCCTGCGTTCCCCACGACGTCAAAGTCGGGCAACCGACATTCGCGTAATCATCGATCGTCGCGAAAGCTTGGCTCTGCTCGAGCAGGTAACGTTCGTCGGACCAATCGAGATCGCCGTTGTTGATGTAGGCCGTGCGAACGCCGCGCTCGCGCAATTTCGAGGCGAGCGTCGCCGGCGCTGGGCGGTCGGCCGGCAAGAGCGCGTAGTGCCACGGCAATCCCGGATAGACGGAGAAGTTAAGCGTACGGAATGAGCAATAAGTGAAGCTCGCGTGCGCGTAGATGTTGTCGAAGACGAGCGCGTGCTGCGCTTCGGCCTCAAGGTTCGGCATCACATCGAGCGAGCTGCCGTAGAGCGTGAGGTATTTCGTGCCGACGGATTCGAGCACGATGATGACGACGTTCTTCGGCCGCGCAACGCCCGGTGGTGTCTGAAAGAAACTGAAGTCCGGTTTGCCGCGCGCGCCGATCGTTCGAAATTCATCGACGTACTCCGGCGGAAATTCTTTCGGAAACGCGGGACGTTTGCCGACGACCGCGAGCGCGCTCGTGCGCAACAGTTCGAAATGCGGATTCAGCGAGAGCGGCGTGTTCTCCGTCTTCTTCCAGAACGCGATGTGCAAGACCGCACCTGCGATCACCCAGACGACAGTCGCTGTGATCGCGCGCGAGCTGCGCCTCGTGACGAGCGAAATCGCAATGAACGCGAGCGGCACGAGTGCGAGCGCAACTCCGATTCCCGGAGTGATGCGTGCGAAGACAGACGAACGCGCGGCAGTCGCATTGCCGATCAAACCGAGAACCTGAAACGTGAGCGGCCGATTGAAGTAGCGATACAAACCGATCGCCGCGACGCCATACGCCGCGAACAAAGCAAACAAGCCGAGAAACAGCGCGCGCAACGCAGTCGCAACAACCGGCCAGCGGTCAACCGCGCGCACCGTCGCTTCCGCAATCACGCCGCAGACGAGCGCGAAGAGCACATCCGTCCACGACGCCATCACCAGAAGAAAAAGCCGTCGCGGCAGATTCCATCCCCAGCCGAGCGTGACCGCTTTCGTGATCACGAGAATGAGCGCGAGCCAGCAGCTCGCCTGCAAGAGCGAGACCGGTGCACGCTCGCTACGCCCCACATTCCCTCGAAGCACACGCGAGCGTTAGTCGCGCGCGCTCCTTTCGGCAACAGCGCGCAGCATTGCCCTCTCCGCAGCGCTACGCCAGACTCGCGCCATGGAGTGCCCGATGCACGGCGAACGAACGGTCCAGTATTACGGCGATTATCTCGCGATCGGTCAGCTCCTCGAGCTGCAGAAACCGCTCAGCCTCGAAGCCGGCAAGCTCATCGCGCACGACGAGATGTTGTTCATCATCGTGCACCAGGCCTACGAGCTTTGGTTCAAACAGATCCTGCACGAGCTGCGCGCCTGCGGTGAAGTGTTGAGCAAGCCCGCCGCGGATGACGACGGACCAGATCTCA
>JBJMWV010000159.1:0-7421 GCA_045809985.1 Chthoniobacterales bacterium
CGTCGGTATCCGGGTAATAGACGTTGTTGTATTCGAAAGCCCAGCCGCTCGCTTCTGGATGCGAATTGTTCATCGCCCAGTCGCCACGCATCCGGACTTCCTTGTTCACCAGCCACTCGGCCGCTTTCTGCAACGCAGGTTCATCAGCGGGGACGCCGGATTTAGCGAGCGCGATGATGTTGATCGCAGTGTCCCAAACCGGTGAGAGGCACGGCTGAAGCCGGAAGTCTTCCGGCTCGTCAACAAAGAGCCCACGGAAATCGGCTTCTGCTTTCTTGTAAGCTGGGTGATCCGTCGGATAACCGAGCGAACGCAGAGCGATCATCGCGTTCAGCATTGCGGGGAAAACTGCGGCGAGGCCGTCGCTACCTTCGCCGATGCGCTCGAGCATCCAACGCTCGGCTTCCTCGAGCGCGCTTTTCCGCATCGGACGCCAACCGATTCTCGAAGTGATCTTCAGCGCGTGATCGGCGCGGAGAAACAAATTCCGCCATGCTAGGAAACGACGATCGCGCGGCAGCGTGAAGTCCTTTTGCTCAGTGCCGACGGGATACAGCTCATGGAGCTGCTTCGCTTCCGGCAGCTCACGGGTCGGCTTGAAATGATTGATGATCGCGAGCGGCACCAGCATCGCCCGGCTCCACGATGACATTTTGTAGATGTGGAACGGGAACCATTGCGGAAAGAGAATCATCTCCACCGGAATGGACGGCAGGTATTGCCACGGGAACTGCCCCAGCAAAGCGAGATAGAGCTTGCTGAAGGTGTTCATCGCCGGGATGCCGCCGAGGCGCAAAATGTTCGCGCGCGCTTCGTGCATGAACGGCAGGTCCGGCGAATGACCGGCAAGCTTCAGCGCGAAGTAGGCTTTCACCGATGCGTTTACTTCGCTCGGCCCGCCGTAGTAGATGTTCCAGCCGCCGTCCGGCAGTTGGCGTTTCAGAATGTGGCGAACGCAGCGCTGCTGCAGCTCTTCATCCACTTCGCCTAACCAGTGCATGAAGAGCACGTAGTCAGAGCAAAGCGTGCTATCGACGATCAGCTCGCCGCACCAGTGGCCGTCGGGACGCTGCTGGCGCAGCAGGTTCTGCTGGGCGCGCTCGATCGCGTCCTGAATATCGGACGTTTGCGGGCGGAACGCGGGCGCGGTATCCCGCGTCGCGCTAGGTAAAGGAATCACGTTCGAAGATGCGGAAGCCATCTGCGAAAAAGGTTAAGACGCGACTGCTTCTTGGACTTCGGAACGCTTGCCTGTCAAGTGGCCATTGCCCGAAGTGACGCCGTTGAACACCACCACTTCGCTGCCGCGGCCCTTCGATTGAGGCTTGGCGCCGAAGTTGAATTTGACCGTCTTCCAAGTGTCGCCGGGCTTCGCCTGCAGGCCTAACGACGCAGTTGGCTCGTAGCCGCAATGCGTCATGCAATTCTCGCAGCGAGGATCGCGCGCCACGCCGTCGACCACACCATATTTCTCCCAGTCCACCTGCTCGAGCAGCTCGGCATAGCTGTTGAAATGTCCGCTGCCGTTTGTGCCAACTGCGTCGGTCATGAAGTAGCACGGTGCCTTCCAGCCACGCATGTTGCGGGTCGGGATGGCCCACGCTGAGCAGGTAAGATCACGCTTGCCCGCGAGAAATTCGAAATAAACCGGCGTGCCGAAGAAGGTGTACCGGTTCATCCACTCATCCATCTTCGCGAACTTCTCGACCGTCGATTTGCGCGTGAGGAAGAAATTCTCCGGCTGTAGATTCAGACGCGAGATCATGTCCTTCTTGGCCGCGTCGTACTCGTAGCCCGGCGTGATGGTGTGCCCGTCGACACCGAGATCAGAGAGAAAATCAAAGAGCTGCTCGAGCTCTTCCATGTCGGTCTCTTTGTAGACCGTCGTGTTCGTCGCGACCTGGTAGCCGAGGATCTTCGCGAACTTGATCGCGAGCACGCATTCCTTAAACACGCCTTCGCGTTCCACGATGATGTCGTGAGTCTTCTCGAGGCCATCGAGGTGCACATTCCAGTACATCCAATCGCTCGGCGCGATCGTCGGCTTCGCTGCGTCTTTCGGACCTTTCCGGACTTCAGCCGCATCCTTCTCGCTCATCAAACCAGCGGCGAGCAGCTCCGCGATTTTCGCCTCAACGAAAGCACCGCGCGTCGCGACTTGCGTGGCCAGCCATTCGCGCATCTTCTTGCGCATGAACATCGCGTTCGTGCAGACGTAAACGATCCGCTTCTGCTCGAGCAGGCCACCGATCAGCGCCTCGATGTGCGGGTAAATCAGCGGCTCGCCGCCGCAAATCGACACCATCGGCGCCTTGCATTCCTCCGCCGCGCCGAGGCAATCCTCGAGCGACATCATGTCCTTGATCGAAGTCGAATACTCGCGGATGCGACCGCAACCGGTGCAGGTCAGATTGCAGGTATGAAGCGGCTCAAGCTGGAGCACGGTCGCGAACTTCTCCGTGCCGCGAAGCTTGTGGCCGATGATATACGCCGCGATTTTACTCGTCAGCGCGAGAGGGAATCTCATAAGGGCGAGGATTGTAACGACGATGCCCTGTCTGTCAACGGGAGTGAACGATCGTTCATTCGGTCCCGTTAGGCGATTTTCACCGTCATTGCAAACGGTTCACGCGTGAGCGACGAACATGATTAAAAGCTGAGTTATGGCGCAAAACGGATCAGAGACAGTTGCTGTTATGGGCGCATCGCCCAACCCGGATCGCTACGCCTACAAGGCGATGGAACTGCTAAAGCAGCATGGTCATCATGCGATTCCGATCAATCCGGCTTTCGATGAGGTGCTCGGCGAAAAGTGCTACCGCAGCATCGCCGACGTGCCGGAGAAGATCGACACCGTGACGATGTATCTCGGTAAGCAGCGTTCAGATCCGCTCGCCGATGAGATCGTTGCGGCGAAGCCGCGCCGCATCATCATGAACCCGGGCGCGGAGAACCACGATCTCGCGGACAAAGCAGAAGCGGCAGGCATTGAGATCGACCACGCCTGCACGCTGGTTTTGCTCCACACCGGCGGGTTCTAGCGTCCGAACGTTGACTGGATCGCACTGCGGGACGCGCCCGTTGCCAGCATCTTGAGCAGGATCACTCGAACTTCTGCGCGCGGGATCTTGATCTTCTCGTCAAACACGTCAGCACCTGCATCGCGCAGCAACGCGAGCGTGCGAGCACCAATCAGCGCCGGCAGGACCGTAGCCAATCGCACGCGCCACGGCTTAATCGCACACGAATATTCGATTCCCGCTGCGATCCCCTGCTCCGCCCGCTCGCGCCAGCGATCGAGGATTGGCCGCACGTACGCAGCATGCTCGCGGAGTTCGTGAGGCTCGATGCCTGACGAGCGAATCTCTTCCGCAGGCAAATAGCAGCGTCCCGCCGCCAGATCGGCGCCGACATCACGCAGGATGTTGATTAACTGCAGACTTTTGCCGTAGCTCACGCCTAACGAGACCATCTCCTCGCCCGATTTCGTGCTGAAGCGCGGCAGATGAAGGAAACAGATGTTGGTCCAGAACTCGCCCACGCAGCCGGCGACCAAATACGTGTAGCGGTCCAGATCAGCCGCCGTTTCGAGCGCGGTGATCTGCGCCGCGTCGCCGAAGCGCTGCACGTCGAGCGACTGCCCTTCGTTGATCCGCAGAAGAACATCGCGAATTTCCTTCTGCTCGTTAGGCGAAATCGCGCGCAACCATGCCAGACAGAGCGGCACGGATTCCATCAGCGTTCGCTCGGCTGGATTCGTCTGCCGCACCGCGAAGTCAGAGAACTCCTCGGACAAATCATCGCCCTGGATCAGAGCCGCGAGACGCCCGAGGTGCTTCAGTCGCACGGTCGGCTCAATGTCGACCGTATCAGCGATTGTGTCGGTCGCCCGAGCGAGAAGATAAGCCAGCGCAATCGGGTCACGCAGCTTCGCCGGCAGCAGGCGAATCGACAGATAGAAGGACCGTGAGACCGAACGCAGAATCGGCCCGCGAAGCTCCGCGATCTGCGCGTTCAACGCCCGAGCTCCTTCACCACGAGGTGCGTCCTGAACAATTCGCCACGAGCGGCGGAGATTTTGATTCCGACTTTTCCGTCGGGCGTAAGCAACGACTGCGAGTCTTCCTGTGCGCGCTGAAGCGCGGCCGAGCAGAAAAAAACGAGCGCTAAAGATCGAATCGGCAAGATAGTGGCGGAGATGGAAGAGAGCGCGGTGATCGATGCGAAGTTGGAGTCTGCCGCGGCAGACGTCCACTCCGGAGCCGTCCGCCATCTCTACGTGCACATTCCGTTTTGCGCGCGGATCTGTCCCTACTGCGCGTTCTACAAAACGCGCGCTGACCCGACGCAAACGCAACGCTTCTGTCAGGCGCTGGTGCGTGAACTCGGCGATCTGCGCGAGCGGTTCACGATCGACGTGGAGACGATCTTCTTCGGCGGCGGAACGCCGACGGCGCTTACGAGCGATCAACTTGATGACGTGTTGCGCGGCTTCGCCGATCAGCTCGATCTCTCCAGCGTCGCGGAGTGGACGATCGAGGCGAATCCTGGAAGCGTGTCGGCGCGGAAAGCGAAGTTGCTGCACGAGCGCGGGATCACGCGCGTGAGTCTGGGTGTGCAGTCGTGGAACGACGACTTGTTAGGCGTGCTCGGCCGCGAGCATAGCGCGAAGCAGGCGGAGGAATCGTTTCGGATTTTTCGCGACGCCGGACACAAGAACATCAGCATCGATTTGATGTTCGGCCTGCCTGGCCAAACGCTCGCGCAATGGGAAGCGACGCTCGCGCGGACGGTCGCGCTCGAACCGGAACACATCTCCGCGTATTGCCTAACTTACGAGGAAGACACCGAATTCTTGCTGCGACATCAACGCGGCGAATACCGTCAGGACGACTCGAGCGATGCGCGATTCTTCGAGAGTGCGATGCGCATTCTTGAAGCTGCAGGCTATCGGCAATACGAGATCTCGAACTACGCGCGCCCGGGATTCGAGTCGGTGCACAATCGCGGCTACTGGCGCGGCGAAGATTATCTCGGGATCGGACCAAGCGCGTTTTCGACCGTTCGTCTAAAACGCTGGCAAAACGTCGCCGACTACCTTGCGTATGCCGACCGCGTCCTTGGCGGCGCTTCGGCAGTCGCTTCGACTGAACCGCTGACCGCAGAGATGAAACGCGCCGAACAGATCGCACTGCTTCTCCGCACGCGTGAGGGCGTGCCGCGCGATTGGCTGGAGCCTCGGCTCAACGAACGGAATGAGTTCATGGAACTCGGACTCATGCGCGAGGAGGGCGAGCGTTTTCTCCTGACGCGAAAAGGCAAACTGCTCGCGGATTCTGTCGCGGCAGAGTTCGTCTGACGACTACTCCGTTAAACCGTAACGGCGCTGGCGTGTTCCGAACTCTTCGACCGCGGCGAAGAGATCTTTGCGCGTGAAGTCCGGCCACAGTTTCGAGGTGACGTACATCTCGGTGTAGGAGAGCTGCCAGAGAAGGAAGTTGGAGAGTCGCAGCTCGCCGCTCGTCCGGATGAGCAAATCGGGATCGGGATAATAGCGAGTGTAGAGATGTTTGCTGAACATCTCGGGATCGATCATCCCGCTGTCGATATGACCTTCCTGCACCTGCCGGATGATGCTCTTGATGCCGTCGATGATCTCGAGCCGGCTGCCGTAGCTCAGCGCGAGGATCAACGTCAGACCGTTGTTGCCAGACGTGGTCTCGATCGACTTGTGCAGTTGCTTCTGACAACTCGACGGCAGGTCGGTTAAGCGGCCAATCGCCTGCAGGCGCACATTCTTCTCCAGCAGCTCGGGCGTTTTTTGTTTCAGGAATTTCTCGAGCAGATGCATCAGCGCCATCACTTCGGCTTTCGGGCGCTGCCAGTTCTCAGCCGAGAACGCGTAGAGCGTTAGGAACTCGATCTTCAGATCGCCGCAGCCTTCCACGCATTCGCGCACCGCTTCGGCGCCCTGCTCGTGACCTTTGATCCGCGCCAGCCCGCGATTCTTCGCCCAGCGTCCGTTGCCGTCCATGATGATCGCGACGTGGCGCGGAATGGACTTGTTAGGCGCAGCCATGCGGCTTCAGAGGATAATCGTTTGTCCGCGTGCTGGACCAACACTGACGATCGTGAGCTTCGCGCCGGTCAGCTCCGCAATTCTGTTCACGTAATCGCGCGCGAGCTTCGGCAAATCAGTGAACTTCTTCGCTTTGTCCGTGGGCGTTTTCCAGCCCGGCAGCTCCTCGTAGATCGGTTCGCAATGATCAAGCTGCGTCGCGCCAGTCGGCGGAACTTCGAGCCGCTTGCCGTTCAGTCGATAAGCCACGCACACGCGGATCGGATCCACAGTGTCGAGGCCATCAAGATTCGTAATCGCTAACTCGTCGATGCCGTTGATCATGCTCGCGTAGCGCGCGGCAACCGCATCGTACCACCCGCATCGACGCGGCCGTCCAGTCGTCGCGCCAAACTCGCGACCCATCTCGTGCAGCATGTCTGCGATCGCCGGATCTTCGGTCGGCAAGGAGCCTTCCCCGACGCGTGTCGTGTAAGCCTTCACGACACCAAGCACGACATCCATTCGATGCGGCGGAACCCCGGAGCCGGTGCATGCGCCGCCGGCGGTGGTATTGGAAGAAGTCACGAACGGGTACGTGCCATGATCAATGTCGAGGAAGGTGCCCTGCGCGCCTTCGAACAAGATCGATTTGTTCTTCTGCAACGCGCGATGCAGCCAGACGACAGTGTTCGCAACGAACGGCGTCAGCACCTCGCCTGCGGCGAGATAGGCATCGTTCACTTCCCGGAAGTTGATCGGCTTGGCGCCGAACGCCTGGAGGATGCTGTTGTTCTCTTTGATCTTGGCCTGGAGCTTTTTCGTGAAGAGCTCCGGCTGAATCAGATCGCACATGCGCAAGCCGGTCCGCGCCGCCTTGTCGCCGTAGGCCGGACCGATGCCGCGTTTCGTCGTGCCGATTTTCGCGCGTCCCTTGAGCAGCTCGCGTTGTTCGTCGAGCACGCGGTGATACGGCAAGACCAGATGCGCGCAATCGCTGATCAGCAGGTTCTTGCCGACAGTGATGCCGAGCTTGCGCAGGCCTTCGATTTCACCGACGAGCGCGATCGGATCGATCACCACGCCGTTGCCGATCACGCACGTCTTTCCGCGGCGCAAAATGCCGGAGGGAATGAGATGCAAAATATATTTCTGATCGCGGTGAATGACGGTGTGACCGGCGTTATTCCCGCCCTGGCTGCGCACGACGATGTCCGCTTTCGCGGTCAGCACATCGATGATCTTGCCTTTCCCTTCGTCGCCCCACTGCGCTCCGACCAGGATTGTGTTCGCCATTCGTTTACGACAATAAACTGTCCCGACGCATCCGGGTTCGGACACATTCGGGACTTGCGTGCTGAGA
>JBJMWV010000160.1:0-2309 GCA_045809985.1 Chthoniobacterales bacterium
CGAAGCAACGACCGACGAGCACGGTAACGCGACGCTGCCGCAGATGGATCCAAGCCGCTGGGTGTTCGCGCAAACGGCCGATGACGCGCATCTGATCGGCCTCTTCTCGGGCGACAATGACATCCCGCTTTATCGCCTCGGCGTCACCGAAGAAGGGACGAGCGACGATCAGGAAGGCCGCTATGCGCGGACGATTTTCCTCTTCACGGAACGCGGCGTCTACAAACCCGGCGACACGCTGCACCTGAAAGGGTACGCGCAGGATCCGCGCGCCGATGAACCGCGCATTCCCGCGGGCAAGGAGGTCACGCTCACCATCACGGACGCGAAAGAGCGGCAGATCTACACGAGCAAAGTCGTGCTCTCGGAGTTCGGCTCGTTCGACGCCGATGTTACGCTGCCGAATGGCTCGTTAGGCAAATACTCGATCGGGGGCGTTGGCGAAAAGGGCGAGGGGCTCGGCGGTTCGTGCTACTTCCAGGTGCAGGAATACAAGCCGAACGCGTTCGAGGTTCTTGTCCCGAAACCGCCGGAAACATTCGGCGACACCCAGCTCAATCTGCCGATCACGGCGAAATATTACATGGGCAAGCCGCTCTCGAAGGCGAAGCTCACCTGGTCGTTAGTCGCGCGCGATCAGCCCTTCACGCCCGAAGGTTTGGCCGAGTTCGTCTTCTGCAACGGCATCTATGATTTTCGGCTGAACCGCGCGCTCGATCGGCTTTCGCAATTCAACGCGCAAGGCAACATCGCAGTCGACGAGAACGGCGTCGGGACGGTCGCGACAGCGTTGCCGGTGAATCCGAAAGCGCCGCAGCCGCGGGCCGCGAAGTTGCTTTGCGAGGTCACCGACATCAATCAGCAGACGGTCTCCGCGTCGCGCGATCTCGTGCAGCAGGCGTCCGAATTTTACTTCGGCTTCCGGCGCTTCGATGGCGTGTTGAAGCAGGGCGCGCCATTGCCGATCGAGCTGATCGGGGTTCGACCTGACGGCAAACCGCTCGATCAACCGACTCGCGCAACGGTGCGTCTTTCACGCATCAACTGGCAAACGAACCGCCTCGCCGCCGCTGGTAACACGAGCGACTTCGAGAGCAAAGCCAATCTGCATGTGGAATGGGAACGCGAGCTCGAGACGGCTCCGGGTTTGGCGGCGAATCGCAAGCCGAACCCTGCATCGCTCGAGAAGGCAGTTGCCGGAAAGCCCGGCGAGTATCTGCTCGAAGCGAGCGGCAAAGACTCGTTAGGCCACAACGTTCTGACGTCGTTAGTCTTCGAGGTCTCGGGCGAAGCGGAGACGGATTGGAACTACCGCAATCCCTACGTGATCGAGCTTGTCGCCGACAAAGACAGCTACGAGCCGGGTCAAACTGCCACGCTCATGATGAAGACGCCGATCAGCGGCGACGCGCTTGTCAGCGTGGAGCGCGATCGCGTGCTGCGGTCGTTTCTTGTGCCGCTGAGCGGGAACGCGCCGTCGGTGCAGGTGCCAATCACGGACGCTGACGGGCCGAATGTTTTTGTCTCCGTCATGATCCTGCGCGGGGCGGATGAGAGCCCGCGCAAAGTGAAAACGCCTGAGTATCGAATCGGCTACGCCAACCTGAAAATTGAACGGCCGAAGGACAAACTCGCGATCAGCGTGAAGCCGGTTTCACTTGCCGCGCGACCGGGCGAGAAGGTGCAGCTCGACGCCGAACTGCGCGATTCGGGCGGACAACCCGCGGCCGACGCGGAGGTGACATTGTATGCGGTCGATGAGGGCGTGCTCAGTCTGACCGGCTACGAAACGCCCGACCCGCTCGCCTTCTTCAATCAGCCGCGCGGCCTCGGCGTTACGACCGCGCTGACGTTGCCGACGCTGCTGAAAGAGGACCTTGCGGAGTCCGACTTTGCGAACAAAGGCTATCTCGTCGGCGACGGCAAAGGCGGACCTGCATTGCTCGATGGGCTGCGTACCAACTTCATCGCCTGCGCATTCTGGAATGCGACGCTCCGCAGCGATGCGCAAGGCCGCGTGCATGCGGAGTTCAGCGCGCCGGACAGCCTCACGCGATATCGCATCATCGCCGTAGCGGTGACGAAACAGGGCGCATTCGGAGCCGCGCAATCGGCCTTCGAGATCAACAAGCCGATCATGATCGAGTCGGCGATGCCCGCGTTCGCGAATGTCGGCGACAAGATCATCATGCGCGCGGTTGCGCATAATACGACGGACACTGGCGGTCGCGCCGAAATCGAGCTGCGCCTCGACTCGACTGCTCGCGCCGGCAGCGCTCGGCAGTTGATTGACCTGCCGGCAAACGCGA
>JBJMWV010000161.1:0-2162 GCA_045809985.1 Chthoniobacterales bacterium
CGCTCTTCACGCTGCGCAAAATGGCGGCAGGCGGAATGCACGATCATCTCGGCGGCGGCTTCTCGCGGTATTCGGTCGATACCTACTGGCACGTCCCGCATTTCGAAAAAATGCTCTACGACCAGGCGCAACTCGCGAATGCCTACATCGACACGTTCCAGATTACCCACGATCCGCTCTACGAAACCGTCGCGCGCGACGTGCTCGATTACGTCCGGCGCGACATGACCGCGCCGGAAGGTGGCTTCTACTCCGCGGAAGATGCCGACAGCATCATCGAGCACGGGAAACCCGAGCACGCCGAAGGCGCATTCTACGTCTGGAGCAAGGAGGAGATCGACCGCGCGCTCGGCGCGTCCGCGGAGATCTTCGATTATCACTACGGTGTCGAAGCGAGCGGCAATGCGCCGCCGGGCGCCGATCCGCATGGCGAGTTCACGAATAAGAACATCCTGATTGAGCGTCACTCGCTAGCCGAAACGGCGGAGCATTTCGGCAGTAGCGAAGATGAAGTGCGCGAGCTTCTCGCGAGCTCGCGCAAGACCCTCTTCGAATTACGTGCGAAACGTCCGCGCCCGCATCTCGACGACAAGATCATCACCGCCTGGAATGGCTTAATGATCTCGGCCTTCGCGCGTGCCGCGCAGGTCTTCGATGACGCGGAGTATCTCCGTTCGGCAGAAAACGCCGCGCGTTGCATTCAGACGCAGCTCTACGACGCGCCTAACAAGAAGTTGGTCCGCAATTACCGCGAAGGCCGCAGCGCCACGGAAGGCTTCGCCGATGACTACGCCTTCGTTATTCAAGGCCTGCTCGATCTCTACGAAGCATCCTTCGATGTCGACTGGCTGAAGTTTGCGCTCCAGCTGCAGGAGACGCTCGATCGCTCGTTCTACGATGAAGCGAACGGCGGCTACTTCAGCGGCACCGGCAACGATCCATCCATTCTGCTCCGGATGAAGGAGGACAACGACGGCGCGGAGCCAGCCGCTAGCTCGATCGCAGCCCTGAACCTGCTCCGCCTCGCGCAAATTCGCCGTGGCGAGGAATTCCGCCAGCGCGCGCAGAAAACCATCGCAGCCTTCAGCGCCACGCTGTCCCGCATCCCTAGCGCGATGCCGCAGATGCTGGTCGCATTCGACTACTCGTTAGGTAAGTCACGCCAGATTGTGCTCGCGGGCGAAGGCGATACGTTGCTGCGCGAAGTGCATCAGCATTACCGTCCTAACAAGAGTCTATTGAAACCAAGCGAATTCCTGGAAGAGAAGCTAACTGAACTTCGCGAGATGAAGCCAATTGGCGGCAAGCCAACGGCCTACGTTTGCGAGAACTTCGCCTGCCAGGCGCCCGTGAATGATCCGGCAGCGTTGCGTGCGTTGCTCGTTACTTAACGGTGCCCGATAAACTTCGCTGCCGTTTCCGGTAGCTTCGGACGGCGACGCAGGCGCATCCAGTTGTTCCAGGTTTTTAGCACGCTCTCGCGCGGCGTGAGGTAATGCTCGCTTAGCTCGTTGCTCTTCACGATCTGCTCGAGCATGCCTTTCACGGAGAAGTCTTCCGTGTTCACGATCGTGTAGGCAGTGCCGAGCGCCGCGGCGTGATGTGCATCGCTTGCGGCGGTCATGGGAAGGCCGCGGACGTGCGCGTATTTGAAAGCGAAAGTGTTGTAGCGGCGCAGCGTGGTGGCGGCGTTAAAAACTTCGAGCGCGTCGATCGGGAGTGTCTCGAGCGTCTGGAAACGGATGCCGGCGCGGAAGAGATCGTAGGGGTGGGGCGGAATGGCGAGACCGCCGCGTTCGTGGATCATCTCGCAGACTTCGCGTGCGGGTTTGCCTTTCAGGTTCGGCAGGGTGGTGCCGATGCAAAGGAGATGGCCTTCCGCGGTGGTGACCTCCTGGCCGGGGATGGCGAGGAATCCGTCGACCGGCTGGCCGTCCTCACGCATGAGGCCTTTCTCAAGCATGTAATTGACGGCATCGCAGGTGTTGTGATCGGTCACGGCGAAGCCGTGCAGGCCCTTCGCGCGGGCGGCGGCGATGTTGTCTTCCGGGCTCGATACGCCATCGCCCGAGAAGAACGTGTGCGTATGGAGGTCGATGTTGAACGGCATCGCGGGGAGGCTAATTTCGGGCGCGCGAAATGGAAAGTGTCGGTTTCAAAGA
>JBJMWV010000162.1:0-6310 GCA_045809985.1 Chthoniobacterales bacterium
AAGGGAAGGAAGAATACAAGACGCGCTCCGAATGATGCAGCAACTCGGGGAATTCTCGAAAGCGATCGTGGCGGAGCGCGAACTGCCGAAGACCGTCTTCGACATGATGCGGCTCCTGCCAGCGAACATGCATCCGATGGATGCTTTGCGCACCGGTGTGTCGATGCTTGCGCCCTTCGACCCTGACCTGAACGACCACTCTCACGACGCGAACGTGCGGAAGTCGATCCGGCTGATCGCGAAGGTCAGCACTTTGATCACTGATCAATGGCGCATTTCACAGAAGCTCGATCCGATTCCGCACAACCCGGATCTGACGCACGCCGGAAATCTTCTCTACAAACTCACCGGCAAACCGCCCGAGCAATGGCAGGTGCGGATGCTCGACACGATTTTCATCTTGTATGCCGATCACGAGTTCAACGCTTCGACCTTCGCCGCGCGCGTGACCGCATCGACGCTGGCGGACATGTATGCCGCGTGCACGTCCGCGTGCGGCACGTTGAAGGGACCGCTGCACGGGGGCGCGAATGAAGAATCGATCTACATGCTGAACGAGATCGGCACTGCGGACAAAGCGGAGTCCTGGCTGAAAGAGGCGCTTGCTTCGAAGCGTAAGATCATGGGCTTCGGCCATCGCGTTTACAAAAGCGGTGACTCACGCGTGCCGATCATGCGCGAGATCGCGCGCGATTACGGCAAGCGGGTCGGCAAGGAAAACTGGGTGCCGATTTGCGAGAAGCTCGAACAGACGATGGAGCGCGAGAAAGGCCTGTGCGCGAACGTCGATCTTTACGCCGCGCCGGTGTTCACGATGTTCGGTTTCCCGGCCGACCTGAACACGCCGATCTTTGCCGCGTCGCGCGTCGCGGGTTGGGGAGCACACGTCACCGAGCAGCACGACCACAACCGCCTCATCCGGCCGCGTTCGCTTTACGTTGGGCCGGAAGAGCGGCCGTATCCCGGCGCCGCGCAGAACGGCGCGAAGAAGTAGATGGCAGAGGAGTCGCTGCAGGAGCAGTACGCGCCTAACAACTCCTGTTTCGGTTGCGGGCCTGCGAACGCGGATGGTGTGCATGTCCGCAGTTTCGTGCGCGGTGATGAAGTCGTCGCCGAGTGGACGCCGCAGCCGAAGTACGAAGCGTTTCCGGGCGTCCTGAACGGCGGCATCATCGGGACGTTGCTGGATTGCCACTGCAACTGGACCGCCGCATATCACCTGATGAAAGCGAGCGGCGCGGATCGTCCGCCTTGTACGGTGACGGCTGATTACGCGATCAAGCTGCTGCGTCCCACGCCAACCGACGGTCCTGTTTTCCTCTCCGCGAAGATTCTCGAAATTTCTGGTGACCGCGCGACGGTGGATGGAACGCTGACTGCTAGTAGCGGCAAGCCATGTGCGACTTGCCGGGGAACATTCGTGGCGGTGAAAGAAGGTCATCCAGCGTTTCATCGCTGGTAAGGCGGACCAGGCCGCGCCTCCTCGCGCTGCTTGCGGCGCTGTTCGTTTTCAACGCGATCTCGTCTGACGCGGAGCCGATTTCTCGAACGGTCACGCTTACCTGGGACGCATCTCCGAGCGCGGATGTCATTGGTTACCGAGTCCATTACGGCACCCACAGCGGCGCGTATTCAAATCTCCTCGATGTCGGAAACACCACGGCGGCTGACATCGTGAACCTGATCGACGGCACGACCTACTTCTTCGCCATCACGGCCTACAATGCGGCGAACGAAGAGAGCGTGCCCTCCGATGAGTTCGTGCACACCGTGAATCCCGGCGTCCTGCTGAATATCTCTGCCCGCGCGAATGTGCAGAACGGCGACGACGTTCTGATTGCCGGCTTTATCATCGGCGGCAGCAGCCGAAAAACGGTCGTGGTCCGCGCGCTCGGGCCGTCGCTCGCGGCGAATGTTGCCGCACCGCTGGGCGATCCGACTCTGTCGCTCTTCGGACCGACCGGAAACATCATCGCATCGAATGACAACTGGCGTGATGGCGATGCTGATGGAGTGATTGCGCGCAATCTGGCGCCGCAGTCCGATGCCGAGTCGGCGGTCGTGATCACGCTGCCGCCCGGGACGTATACGGCAGTTGTGCGAGGCGGCGGTGGATCAACCGGCGTAGCGCTGGTCGAAGTCTACGATGCGGGAGTGCCCGCACTCTGAGGCAGCACTCGCATCACTCGTTAGGCTCCTAGTTTTTCTCGAAAAACGCAGCCGCTCGACATCGCTCAGTCGCGCGACGCGAAAATATTTCCTTCGCGCGAGATTGTTATTGTCACGCACTCGCACGTCGCATTTCATGCGCGCGTCCGGGCAGGAGCGGCCCCCCATGCGCCGTCACGGCAGATCATCTGAGTAAGCTCCTGCGGCCTGCGTCGACGAACACCTCCGTTCGTTCAGAGCAGAGTCGCAGAGTCTTTCGGGTGAATGCCGCGACGACTCTTGGGAGCCTCGCCGCCGCGGGCAAACTATGCGCGACTTTCCGATCTATTTCTCTTCGACAACCAGGCAAACACTCAACAACTCATTCATCAGGCGAACAGGCGCTCGTCTTCTCGCGCTGCTCGTCATACTTTTTCTTCTCCACACGACAGCTGTGCACGCCGAGCCGATTTATCGGACCGTGACGATCGCGTGGGACGCGTCGCCGAGTCCGGGCATCACTGGTTACCGCGTGCACTACGGGACGCACAGCGGAGAATACTCAAAGCTGATCGACGTCGGGAATAGCACTTCCGCTGACATCCCGAACCTGATCGACGGCACGACCTACTTCTTCGCGATCACTGCCTACGACGCGGCGAACGAAGAGAGCGCGCCTTCTGACGAGATGGTGCACACCGTCGGTCAGGGCGTGATCCTGAACGTCTCGGCACGCGCGAATGTGCAGAATGGCGACGATGTCCTCATCGCCGGTTTCATCATCGGTGGCAGCAGCCGGAAAACCATGGTCGTGCGCGCGCTTGGTCCGTCACTCGCCGACAGGGGCATTCCGCACCCATTGGCTGATCCGCATCTGATCATCTTCGGTCCCACTGGCGGTGTCATTATGACAAATGACAACTGGCCGGACGGCACTCCAAACGAACTGAGCGCACTCAACCTGACGCCCAGCCGGTTAACCGAATCCGCCGTTGTTATGAACCTTCCGCCGGGCGCCTACACTGCTATCGTGCGCGGCAGTGGCGGTGCGACGGGAATTGCGCTGCTCGAGGTCTACGACGTCGGCGTTCCGGCGCAGTAATAAATCACTCGTTAGGCGCGAAGATCTCATAACCGATCGGTTTGAACCGGTAGTTGTTCGACATCTCGGCTGAGCAGGCGGTCAGGCCGACGATCAAATCCATTTCAGCCCGGAGCGTGAGCGCGTCACCCGCTTTCGATTTCGGCGGAAGAATGCTGAGCGTCCCGTCGACCGCGACCTCTACATTCATGAAGATGTTGAACGTTGTCGGGATCGCGTCCGGCGCGACGTCGAACTCGGCAAGATTCCGCCAGAGGTTGTCGAAACAGCTCGGGTGCGGCGCGTTGTTCTTGTAGATGATCTCGAATGTTTCCCGGCTGCAGGGCGTGAGCAGGAAATCGTGACGGCCGACGTCGTCGCTCACGATCGTGAACATCGGTCGGCTGCGGTTCGAGTAGAGGACGTGACCGCTCGTGAGGTAGATCGTGTTCGCGTAATCGATGCTCCGGCCGGACGAGAGCCATTCGCTTTTGTCATCGCGCGCGAAGGCGGTGAGATCGGAAACCTGCTCGCCTTCGATATCGATGACGCGCAAGTGCTGACCGCGCTTGAGTTCGAAGGCTGTGCCCGTCTGCGGCTCGAGACGCGATCGGATCAATGATGGAACGGACACTTGCCGGACTCTGCCTTGGCAAACGGCGCCTGCCAATCGTCCTCAACCGCGCGCCCCGAGTACTGCCGCGCTTCAGATGATTCGCCGAAGTCGCTCAGCATCGGATTCACGCTGCCTTGCAACGCAACGTCGCGTTCCCGGATCGTCTGCTGCATTCGTTTCCATTTTCCGTCCGCGCGCAAATGCTCGAACTGCTCATGCGGATTGAAGACGAGCGTAGGCCAGCGAAAACATCGCGCGATTCGCGAACTATTCGGATGCACGCCGATCACGTAGAGCGCTTGTCCTGCGAAGCTGAATGAGAACTGCGGATCAGCCGGATCGGAGCGTACCCTCGGATCCCAATCGAACCCATCTGCGCGATGCAGCGCAGTTAGCTGCCGCCAAAGAAGCTGTTCGAACTGCGATTCCTCGCAGTCGGTCGGCCCGCGGAAGATTGCGACAAACGTCGCGAACTCACTCTCGTGTCGCAGGTCAGATCGCGTGAAGTCGTAGAGGTCGCGAGTCAATCTCGCGCTGGCTGCTTCGCCGCCGAGTGCGTCGTAAACTTCGATCAGATACGAGCCGCTGTTAAACGCCGCGCGCGCTCCAACGCACGGAAACTCCGGTTGCATGACGAATTCGCGAAACGCCGCGCGCGCTTCGTCGCGGAACGCGAAGTCCCCTCCGCCGCGCGTCCCTGCCGCGGTTAGCATAGATGGATTCGCTCCCATCAACGCTGATACGCCGATGGCGTAACTAACGGGTGCACGTAACTCGCAGAGCCGGTTCGATTGCTCTTTACCCTCCGGGAAATAAGCTATCCCGCACACTGTGGATGAATCCGGCACTGCCTCTGCTCCGCGCCGACGCTCCTGGCTCAAACGAATCGGGATCGCCTTCGGTCTGCTCGTGCTTGTCCTCGTCCTTTTTCACCGGCCGATTCTGCACGCGATCGTCCGGAAGGTGGCGATCTCGGCGGCAGCCAAGCAGAATCTAAAGCTCGATTTTCGCGTTGAAGGTTCGGTGCTCGGCGGCGTCGAGTTGCACAATGTGCATGCCGTCGCGACCGGGCCGTCGGCTGTGCAATCAGCGGATGTCGATCTGCTCCGCGTTGATTACAGCCTCTGGGGATATTTGCGCGGCGGGATGTCGCAGCTCCTGGAGAACATCGAGCTGCGGAATGCGAGCGTGGTCCTCGATCCGTCGAAAGCGCCGCCCGCGCCCGAGCCGAAGGACCAGAAGTTCACCTTGCCCGCGTTCTTCCCGGATCGGCTGACGCTCTCGGATGTGAATGTGCGGATGGCGTCGCAGCCTAACGACTTCATCATTCAGCATCTCAATCTGCAACTGTTGCCAGATCGGCCGGGCGAATTGCGGATCGCGAAGCTGCAGTTGGCGAGCGGCAAAAGCTGGACCGACGTGACGGCGCAGACCACCTACGAGAATCGGAATCTTTACCTGCGGAACCTGGTGCTCGATGACCAGACGCAGCTCGCGACCGTGAATATCGACGCGTCGCAGATTGGGCAGAACAAGCTCAGCATCGGGTTGAGCGGCAAAGTCGTGGGCGGACAGATCGACACGAAGCTCTCGTTAGGCGGGCAGGGTGACTCGGTTCAGAGCAACATCGACTTGAGCGTGCGCGACACCTCGCTGGATGCGGTGCGGCGTTACTTCCAGCCGGAGGGGAGCGCGCCGGAGAACGACGTGGTCAAGAAAACCGCGGAGGTTGCGAGCAAGACGGTTGGCGCGGCGGCGACCGCGGTCACAGGTGACAAGCGGAAAGCTGAAACGGCAGCGAAAGCGGACGTTCCGCCCGGAATCAGCGGAGATGTGAAACAGCTGACGGTGAAAGGCTCGGGCACGGCCGATCAGCCGCGGACGTGGACCGGAACGATCGAAGGCGAAATCAACAACCTCTCCGCGGATGGCGTGACGTTCGACCGCGCGAACATCGACGTGAAAGCCGCCGACGGGCGGGCACAGATCAACCACGTCGAGTTGAGCCGCGGCGCGAACAGCATTGCGCTGGAAGGGGCGGCGGAATTGCCGGAGACGACCGCCGGTTTCGGTCGTGTGCCGACGAATATTCAGTTGCGCGGCAAGTTGCCTGACTTGGGCGAGATCACTGCCGGAATGGGGCAGCCGATCACGGGCAGTGCGGAAGTGATTGGCCAGATTAAGGTGGAGAACGACACGGTGAATGCGGATGTGGCGATCGCCGGCGGTCCCCTCGATTTCGGGCAGGGGACGGTGCAGAAATTCGTCGCGAAGGTGAATGCGGCAAAGCAGATGCCGCCCGCTGATCAGCCGCGGCCGTACTACGACGGCCTCACCTCGGACGTGACATTCGACGCGGAGGATCTGCGCGCGAAAGACTATGCGGTCGACGGCGTACATGCGGAACTGCACTCGGCCGGAGCGCAGCTCGACATTCGACAACTACTCGTTAGGCGCGCGGAAAA
>JBJMWV010000163.1:0-4516 GCA_045809985.1 Chthoniobacterales bacterium
AGGCGATGCGCGTGCCGATCGTTCGAGAGCGTGCTGCCGAAGAGAATGTTTTCCGCGTCCCGTCCATCGGCGCTCTTCATAAATAGGTCGGACTTCGACACGGCGAAGGTCGACGGATTCACTTCCTGACCGAAGAGGTGAACATCGGCGGTCTTGTTGATGCCTTCCCGGTCGGGCGAGCCGATGATGTGATCCTTCGTGATCGTGAGCATGCCGCCAGACCCGCAGCATGGATCGTGAAGTGTGACCGCAACGCCGCGCATTGCGATGCGTTGCTCGTCACCCGCGAGTAACACGTCGGCCATTAAGTGAACGACATCACGCGGAGTGAAGTGCTCTCCCGGATTTTCGTTCAGCGCTTCATTGAACTTGCGGATCAGCTCTTCGAAGATCGTTCCCATCATCGGGTTCGAAACGCGATCCGGGTGGAGATCGACTTTCTTGAAACGCTCCAGCACCTGAAAGAGCAAGCCGGCTTCGGTGAGGCGCTTGATTGTGTTGTCGAATTCAAACTTTTCGAGCACGTCGCGCATGTTCTCGCTGAACCCAGCGATGTAGTTGCGCAGGTTCGCGGCCAGATTAGGCGCGTCCGCGAGCAGCTTCTCGAAGTCGTAGCGCGATGTGTTGTAGAAGGCGAAGCCGGAAGCCTTCCGCAACTGCGGGTCAAGGTTCTCTAGCTTGCCGTGCAGCTTGCCGTTGGTCTCTAGCACACGCTCTTTCGTCGGTGCGAGCACGCAGTCCAACCGACGAAGGACGGTTAGGGGCAAGATGACGCTCTGGTATTCGCCGCGTCGAAACGAATCCCGGATCAAGTCTGCAACTCCCCAAAGGAAACTGACGATTTCGGAATATGTCATGGCGGAGTGATCGTTTTAGCGAGACACCCGGAAAAATTCCACTGCGAACTCCGATTGACGCGCGCGGTATCATCGAAGGATGCGAATCTGGCGTGCTGTTGTTCGTGCTGCGGTTCTTCTGACGGCGACGGTTTGTCTGGCGGGCGACGTTGATAACGTCACGGCGAAGCTGTTCACGCCCGAGATGGCTGAGCGCGTCCTGGGCGGTGCAGTCGAGCCGGCGGCGCAGAATACGACGGCGGACATGCATAACGGCGGCAATGTGGTGAGCCGGGCCGGTTACAACCTGAAAGGCGGGGGAAGCGCTGCTCCGCGCGTGGGCATTCTCCTCCGGCGCTCGGCTACCGCGGAGGAGACGAAGACGGCGTTCCTGAACTCAAAGGAGATGTATCACGGGGTGGATGTGGCCGGGTTTGGCGATGCGGCTTACCGGATCGATAAACCGGCGCAGTTCAACGTGCTGAAGGGACGCGACTGGATCGTGATCACGGCGGGCGTGTTCCCGGCGCCCGATCCGGCACTGCAGGAGAAGACCGCGCGCGAGCTGCTCGCGGCTTTGAAGAACTGAAACGCTGAACAGTCGAAATCCGGGCGGAATGCGCGCGTCAGTGCGGTTTGCGTTCTGCCTGGAGCTGTTTCAGCAGCTCCCCCTCGGCGTTCACAGAAACGCCCTACAAGTTCAGCGGCGTCGCTGCGACGCGAAGCAGGATTGTAAACGCTCGAGCACTTCAGCATTCTCGGGCGATGATTCGGAAGTTATTGGTGTGCCATGCGGTCGCGCTGGTCGTTGCCGCAACTGCGCACGCGCAGGACGCGAAGGTGGTGGCGGATAACATCGAGTTCAGCCGCGAGTTCTATGCCGGCGTGCATTTGTCGGCGATCAACGAAGGGCAGCCGTCGTTCGCGTATCAACGCTATCCCGATAACGGGCCGGAGCGGATTCAATGTGACGCGGGGACCTTTGCGCGTCAGCACGGGAAGCCGTGGCTGCGCTCGACGGACTGGGGCGAGAGTGGGAAGCCGGCGGATACCAAGACGGCGCGGAATCTCGATAACTGGGTGAAGCTGGTGGAAGCGGCGCTCGCCGTTGCGCCGAGCGAAGTGAAGCTGGTCGACAAACGTGCGGCCAACGGTCGCGTGGAGTGGGAGTTCGAAGCGCAAGCGGCGAAGCAAACGGCGCGGCTATCTTTCGGGCGCGCGCTTTACGACAAGAGTCAGGCGGCGTTGCTCCACGGGTTCGAGGGCGCGCTCGCGGTGGAGCAGGGGAGCAAACCGGCGCGGGCGAAGTTCAGTTTCGGTTATCTGATCAACACCGGCGGATACGAGCTATCGGAGCGGGCGTGGGAAGATCTCGAGACGCCGAAGGAGATGCAGAAGCAGCCAGTGGACCTGGCGAAGGCCGAGCTCGGGCCGAAGCCGGCGGACGCGGCCGGGTTCGTAAATCGCGCGGAGGCACGAGCTTTCAATGGCGACGCAAACGGCGCCATCGTGGATTGCAATCGGGCGCTCGAACTCGATCCGAAATCGGTCCACGCGATCTACAACCGCGCGGTTTACAAGCTGCAGAACAAGGAGGATTACGACGGCGCGATTGCCGATCTGACCCGCGCGATCGAGCTGGACTCGAAGACGGCGGATTACTACAGCGATCGCGGCCTGGCCAGGCTGCGCAAGCAGGACACCGAAGGCGCGATTGCGGATTTCTCGAAGGCAATCGAGTTGGAGCCGAAGAACGCGGTCGCGTTACGTAATCGCGCGCTCGCGAAAAACGTTCGGCATGATGCGGATGGCGCGATTGCCGATTTCGATCGCGCGATCGAGCTGGAGCCGAAGCACGCAAATGCATTCAACAGTCGCGGCTCGATCAAGAAATCGAAAGGCGATCTGGATGGCGCGATCGCGGATTTCAATCACGCGATCGAGTTGAACGATAAGCTGGCGATCGCCTACCAAGGTCGCGGCGAAGCGAAACAAGCGAAAGGCGACGCGGCGGGAGCGGAAGCAGACCTGAAGCGTGCGGGTGAGCTGGACCCGAGGCTAACTCGCCGGGAAGCGCCGACCGCAGCGGGCCCGGTGAGTTTGCTCGATGGCAAGTTCAAGATGGAACTCACGCCCGATTTCACCCGCGACCCTGACGATCCGAAAGAGCCGAAGACGCTGGCGAAGTTCTCCGGACCGGACGGCGCATGGGGCACGGTGTTGAGGGGCACGCACGGCCTTACGCCCGAGGAATTACAGGGTTATCTCGATAAGCGGGTGGCGGAGTATTCGAAGCAGTTCCACCTGCCGAAGGATGCGCAGCTGCGCTGGCTGAAGAAGGAGCTGGTCACGATCGACGGCCGGCAATGGGCAGACTGGAGCTTTGTGCCGGTGCTGAAGGGAAGGAGCGATTACGCGCGCAATCCGGCCTACACGCGCAACCTGACGACCTCCTACAAAGGTCAGCTACTCGAGATCAACTTCACGACGAACCTCAATACCGACCCGAAGCTAAAGGAAGAAATCGACAGGATCGTAGCGTCAATCCACCTGGAAGAGTGAAGCGCGAGTGAGGCGTGGTAGCGGCAATTAAGAATTAGGAATTAAGAATTAGGAATGGAGCGGCTGGGGAAGGCGCGACATGGACGGCAAGCCGCGGCAGGGCGAAGGAGCGGGAGCGGATGAGTCAATTCGTCCATTGGCGGATCGGAGGGCAGAGGGCTGCGGCGCCCGCGAGCACGAGCATGATCGCGAGCATGATCACGAGCAGGAGCAGGAGGAAACTGCATAGCGGTGCGTAGGTGGCGGTCGAAGCGTCAAAGGCCGAAATTGGGGTGTGGGGGGAATGCGGAACATCAAAGGGTAACGCGCGCCGCCGCAGTTATCCGTTCACCGCTTTTGGTTATTCGGGAGCGGGCACCGCGGTCATTGCTCGCGGATGAGCCGCTCGTACTCGTCATGCGGCCCGATCCAGAACCATTGGACCGTATCGCGCTCGAGCAGGCCGACCGCGCGGTAGCCGCGGCTGACACGGACGGACCAAACTTCGCCTGCTTTCTTGAAGTGCAGTGAGCGGTGCCGCGGTTCGCGCCGCCAGAGCTGGTAGGCTTTCCGCGCATCCCGTTGAACAGCCGCCGGCAGCCGGGCGTAACGCTTCCAGAACTCAGCGGTCGCCCAGGACTTCATCCAAGGGCTTGGTTCGTCCCGCCGCGATGTCGGCCCTGGCTTGGGCGACGAGGTTATCGAGCCGGCCGGCTTTCGCGTCAGCCTCGATCTGTCGGTCCCATGCGTCCTCCATGTGCTCGTCGAACCAGTGGGCGAGCTTGCGCTGTTTCGCCGGAGGAAGCTTGACGATAGCCCGCTTGATCTCGGTGATCGTGCTCATGTCGTATAGGATAACTGCGGATGGTAGGTTGTAAGGTGAGGCGGCGGGAAGAGGAAAACGCTGAAAGGCTAAAAAGCTGGAAATTCGGTATTAGGTAGTAGGAAGCTAGAAAGTGAGAAGTAGGGAGTAAAAAGCGGCGGACAGGCGAGTGACGGCGCTTCATGAAACAGAAAACCCTCGCCGAACCGGCGAGGGTTTTCGCTCAACTGTGTTTGAAGCAGCTTAGTGGCCGCCGTTGTCGTGGGAGCCGCCCTGCGAATTTTCGTTTTGCGAGTCGTTGTTTTGCGAGTCGTCG
>JBJMWV010000164.1:0-2763 GCA_045809985.1 Chthoniobacterales bacterium
AGACGACGACGAATCGTGACGAACACCAGCTTCGCTCAGATCGCGGACGCTCTGCGCGGCGCGCAACGGATTGCTGTGCTGAGCCACGTGCGACCGGACGGTGACGCACTTGGTAGTCAGCTCGCGCTCGGCATTTCGCTTCGTCAGCTCGGCAGAGACGTCACCCTTTGGAATGAAGACGGCATGCTGGAGAAGTACAGCTTCATGCCGTGTTCTGAACTACTCGTTAGGCCACCGGCCGGGCCGGAGGAATTCGATCTCGGCGTCGCGTTGGATACTGCCGTTCAGAATCGCCTTGGAACCGCTGGCGAAGCCGTGCGCGCACCGCATTGGATCAACATCGATCATCACCCGACCAATCCGCGCTACGGCGATCTCAACTACATTGACGCAGTTGCTCCTGCGACGGGGCAGATTCTCTTCGAATTCCTCTCGTCAGAAAAACTGCCGATGAATGCAGAGATCGCGGAGAACTTGTTCGTCGCGATCTCAACCGACACTGGCTCGTTTCAATATCCGAACACCACCGCGCGCACGTTCGAGATCATCGCGGAGCTGGTGAAGTGCGGCGTCAATGTCGGACGCGTGAGTCAGCTGTTGTACGAGAGCTATCCGCGCCGACGCGTTGAACTGCTGCGCGCGCTGCTCGGCACGATGCGCTTCGACGGCGGCGGGAAGGTCGCGAGCTTCACCTTGAGTTTGGCAACGACAGGGAAATTCGCCGTTCTGCCGGAAGACAACGAAGGCCTGATCGATCATCTGCGCGCGATCGAAGGCGTCGTTGTCGCGGTGTTTTTCGAAGAGCTGGTCGACGGCAAAGTGCGCGTCAGCATGCGCTCGAAGAGTGAAGCCGCGGACGTGGCGGCGATTTGCCAGAAGTTCGGCGGCGGTGGACACAAGCTTGCGGCGGGTGCGCGGGTGCGCGGGTCGTTAGGCGAAGTAGAGCAGCGGGTGATGAAAGAAATTTGCGATGTCGTTGACTGCAACTCCTGACGGCGTCCTGCTCGTCGACAAAGCGGAAGGCATGACGTCGCACGACGTCGTTGCACTTGTTAGGCGCCGACTGCAGATCAAGAAGGTCGGGCATTGCGGCACGCTCGATCCGATCGCAACCGGACTGCTCCTGCTCACGCTCGGCCGCGGGACGAAGATCCAGGACTTGCTCATGAGCGAGGACAAGGAATACGCCGGCACGCTGACTCTCGGAGCGGTAACTGACACCCAGGACCGCGCAGGCAAAGTCACCGAGGAACGTCCAGTTCCGCCGCTCGATGAAGCAACGGTGCGCGCGGCCTTCGAGAAGTTTCGCGGCGATTTCTACCAGATGCCGCCGATGGTCTCCGCGATCAAGCAAGGCGGCGTGCCGCTCTACAAGCTGGCGCGCGAAGGCAAAGTCGTGGAACGCGAGCCGCGGCTTGTTCACGTTTACAGCTACGCGATCGAGCGCATCGCTCCGCCGCAGATCGACTTCAGCGTCAACTGCAGCAAAGGCTTTTACGTCCGCACCTACGCGCACGACATCGGCGAAGCGCTAGGCTGCGGCGCGCATCTGAAGAATCTGCGCCGCACACGCTCCGGCCGCTTTCCTGTCGATGGCGCGATCACCGTCGATGAATTGCAGAACTCCGAGCCAGTCGACATTCTCGATCGCATTCTGACGCTGCCGGAAGTGTCGCGGATGCGCGGCGCCTAACGAGTGATGGAGGTCCTGCGGTCGATTCCGGAGCTGAGTCGATTACGCGGCCCGGTCTTCGCCGCGATCGGCGTTTTCGATGGTGTCCATCTCGGACATCAGGCCGTCATCTCCACCTCGGCGAACGCAGCGCGCGAAGCGAAGGGGACGCCGGTAGTGATCACGTTCGATCCGCATCCGATGAAGGTGCTGCGACCGCAGAATGCACCCCATCTTCTCACCGCGACCCAGCACAAGATCGCGCTCATTCGCGATCTCCGCGTCGAGCATCTGCTCGTTATCCATTTCGATTCTGAGTTCGCCAGCACGCCGCCGGAAGCATTCGTTAGGCAACTGGTCGAGAGTGCGAAACCACTGCGCCAGATCTGCGTCGGCCATGAATGGTCATTTGGGAAGAATCGCGCCGGCAATCTCGACCTGCTGAAGAAATTAGGGGCGGAGCAGGACTTCGAAGTCATCGGCATTAAGCCAGTCGCGGTCAACGGCACGGTCGTGAGCAGCACTGCAATCCGTCGCGCAGTTGAAGAAGGCGATTTCGCGAAAGCGACCGAGATGCTGGGCCGCGAATACACCATTCTTGGGACGGTGAAGAAGGGCGCGCAACTCGGGCGCGAGCTCGGTTTTCCGACCGCAAACCTCAGCGCGCACAGCGAGCAGTTCCCGCCGAACGGCGTCTACGTCGCGGAAGCGCGACTCGATGGCGCAACGTTCCGCGGCGTCGCGAATCTTGGCTTCCGCCCAACCCTTGAATCGGCGCATCCGGAACGCCTCCTCGAGCTACACCTGTTCGACTTAAACCGCGAGATCTACGGCGAGGACGTCGAGATGCGGTTCGTGCGTTATCTGCGACCGGAGCAGAAGTTCAACGGCCTTGACGAACTGAAAGCGCAGATCGCCCGCGACGTCACGGATGCGAAGAAGTTCGCCTAACGACCGCTTCGCACTCTGCTGAAGGCGAGTGATCCGCCGATCGCCATCACGAGCAGGATTAGGCTGCCGGCGAAAATCAGCACCGTTGAGGTCGGCATGGCGAAGAGAAAGACCGCCGCGCTCATGACGGTCGGCCCAGC
>JBJMWV010000165.1:0-4076 GCA_045809985.1 Chthoniobacterales bacterium
GCCGAGGTGTGTGTTGATGATGTTGACCACGCCGAGACCCGTCTCGGCGGCAGCCCAGATCGCGATGCGCGTCTCCCGACAGTACCAGCTTCCCTCGCCCGGCAGGTTAATCGCGCGATGCAGCGTCAGCGGAAACCGGCTAATGATCGCGTTGCCGTATTGCTCATCCTCATTGCGCATCGCGGGCTGAAAAATGTGATTCCAGCCGAGCTGCTGCGCGATGAGCGCAGCCTGATCCACCAGCGCTGAGCGCGAGCGATTCGCATCGAGCTCCTGCAGGCCAACGACATCGACGTTCATGCTCGCGATGACTTCGGCAATGCGTGCTTCCGAGCGCTTCCGGTCAACGCCGACACAGCCATGCACGTTGTAAGTCGCGACGCGCAGCGTCTCGCTCATGGCTTAGAGTTGCGAACGGATTGCCAGACCGAGCCGGCCTTTCACCTTTTCGTGCAGCGGCCGCGCGCGCCAATCGTCGAGCGTGATCTCGCGGCAGCGGCTCTTGTCGTCCTCGAAAACATCGATGTGCGCGCGAACGAACTTTCCGTCGAGCACGTTGAGATTCGCCTCCTCGTTCAACGACAGCGAGCGGTTGTCGAGATTGGCCGAGCCGACGCACGCCCAGCAATCATCGACGAGGAAATACTTACAGTGATAACGCGCCGGCTGGTATTCGTAGAAGCGTGCGCCGGCCTCGAGCAACGGACGCCAGCGCGCCTTCCCGACTGCGCGGACGAGTTGCGCATCCGTGTCCGGTCCAGGGTTGATGATCTCAACTTTTACTCCGCGTTGTAGCGCTTCGAGCAGCGTCCGCATTCCAAGATCGTCCGGAATGAAGTAGGCGTTAGCGATCCGAATGTGCTCACGCGCGGCGGCAATCGAGACGAGCAGGACCAGCCGCGCGCTGTCGGAGCCTTCGCCGGCCGAGCTTTTGAAAACCTGGCAGACGTCTTCGCCGGCGCGTTGCTCCTTCGGAAAATATTCGTCGCCATGCAGCAAGGTCGCGCGCGTCTGCAGCCAGTTATCCATGAACGCCTGTTGCATCTGCGCGACAGCCGGCCCTTCCAGTTTGTAGTGCATGTCGCGCCAGCGGCCGCGCGTCTGCCCGTCGCCTAACCACTCGTCCGAGATGCCCACACCGCCGATGAATCCAACGCGGCCATCGATCACGAGCAGCTTGCGATGCGTGCGGAAGTTCACCTCGAGGTGATTGAAGCGAAAGATCTCCAGCTCGACCGGCGAATGCCGGATGCGCTGGATCCCGTCGCTGTGCAACGAATCGCAGCCGAGCGCGTCCTGCAGGAAATGCACCTTCACTCCGGCGCGCGCGCGTTCGGTTAGCGCATCGGCAAATGCGGCGGTCACTTTGCCTTCGCGCCAGAGGAAATTCTCGAACGTGATCGTCCGTTTTGCGGAACGAATTCCTTCCAGCATTGCGGGAAAGATTTCGTCGCCGTTGCGCAGCATCGTGACCCTGTTGCCATCGAGCAGCGGCGGGCCGAGCAACTGGCCCATCGTGCGTTTAAAGACGTCGTCGCCGACGTGGTAATTCGCTTCAATGCGGTGGCCGACCTTCTTCTCCGTCGGGAAGAAATTTCGCGCGACAAAAAGCGTTGTGAAACTCGAGGCCGCGGCTGTCGCGGCAAGCTTCAGCCATTCATTCGCCTCTTCTTCGCGCAATCGTTTCACGTGTCTTATTCGAAGTTGCGCCGCGCAGCGTTTGCCGGACGGCGTTGTTATCTGCAAAGTTGCGCGGATGAGCACCTACCCGAAAAGCCCGCGGGAAGAGACTCGTGGCATGGCGTACTTCCCGCGCATGCTCGACAAGATCCGCTTGCACGCGCGGGGCGAGCTTGGGTCCGATTACCATCGCAATCTCGGTCGCGGTCAGGCTGCCGACGGCAAGTGCAGCGATTTCCTGCGCGTGAAGTACGAGGACTTACGCGAGCGCGTGCTGCAAGGCGGAAGTGACGAGGAGATCCTCGACTGGTGTTTCGAGAAAGGACGCCGGCTGAGCGAGGGCGATCTGACAGTCTGGAACGGCTTTGTTACGAAACTCGGCTGGCGCGATTTCGCGGCCGATTTTCTGGCGGAGCGAAAAAAGGAACTTGGTCTCGAGAACCGGGCGGACATCGCCTGCATCCCGGACCTGATCGACTTCGATGAAGGCCGTCTCCAGTAATCCAACTACTCGTTAGGCATTTTCCATGAATCCAGGCCGCCTCGCTCTCGCTGTTCTCGGAGGATTCGTTTTCCTCTTCGCTAGCGACTATCTCATTCATGAGCTTTGGCTCGCCGCAGACTACAAGGCGAGCGCCGAGCTCTGGCGCGCGGGCGACGAAATCCATCGCCGTCTCGTCATCATTTTCATTGGCCAATTTCTCTGCGCGCTCGCCTTTCTTTACATCTGGGCGCGGACCGGCTGGCGGCGGCGGTCCATCCTGGACGGTTGCTCATTCGGCTTCTGGATGGGCTTGTTCCACCAGGTCAGCACCCTCGTCCTGTATGTCATTCTGCCGATGCGAAAGGAACTGGCGGTGAAATGGTTCATCGCCGGGATGGTGCAGGCGATCTTGTTCGGCGCGCTCGCTTCCCTCCTCTACAAACCGCGGCCGATCCTCGGCGATCGCCGCCCCTGATTCGCGCAGTTTACGCGCGGCGGAAATTAGCCGAATGCATCCCATGTATTCGACTGGGCTTTCACGGGGAATCGGAGCGCTTCTTGGAATTTTCATCTGCGCAGCCAGCGCGCAGGCGCAGGAAAACACGCCTACGCCTTCACCGACGCCGGTTCAGTTCTCGCCGCAGACACTGGCCGAATGCCGGCAGCTCATGCAGGCTGCCCTAACGAGTGATTACGCCTGGCGACAGGTCGCGCATCTTTCGCAAAACATCGGACCGCGCCTGAGCGGTTCACCGCAGGCGCAGAAAGCGGTCGAGTATGTCGCGGCGGAACTGAAGGCGCTCGGGATGGAAGTTCGGACCGAGAAAGTCATGGTGCCGCATTGGGTGCGCGGCGAAGAACGCGCGGAGGTGATCGATTGGCCGGGAATGGCCGCGGGAACAACGCAGAAGATTGTTCTCTGCGCGCTCGGCGGAAGTGTTGCGACGCCCCCGGACGGGATCACGGCGGAGGTCGTCTCGGTGCGCGACTTCGATGAACTGAACTCGTTAGGCCGAGACAAGGTGAACGGCAAGATCGTGGTCTTCACCCACGCCTTTGACAAAGCGATGGCAGCTGAAGGCCATGGCGGCGAAGCGTACGGCCAGGCAGTCGTGTACCGCAGCGATGCGCCCAGTGCGGCGGCGCGACTCGGGGCGGTTGCGTCGTTGATCCGATCCGTCGGCGGCGCGGATTATCGTCTGCCGCACACCGGAGCGACGAAGTACGCGGATGACGCGCCGAAGATTCCAGCTGGCGCCGTAACGTTTGAGGACGCGGACCTGCTCGCCGCGCTCTCGTCACAAGGCAACGTGCGCATGCACCTTGTCATGACTCCGCAGCAGCTGCCGGATGCGGAAAGCTTCAACGTGGTCGGTGATTTGAAGGGAACGACGAATCCCGAGCAGGTCGTGATTGTCTCGGGGCATCTCGATTCGTGGGATCTCGGGACGGGTTCGATCGATGACGGCGCTGGTGTCGCGTGTGCAATGCAAGCCGCGAATCTGGTCAAGCAACTCAAGCTGAAACCGAAGCGCACCATTCGTGTGATCGCGTGGATGAATGAAGAAAACGGACTGCGCGGCGGCAAAGGCTACGCCGCCGATCACGCAGGCGAGCTGCAGAATCATCTCGGCGCGATGGAGACGGACGGCGGCGCGGATCATCCGCTCGGGATCAATGCGAAGGTTAAACCTGGCGTTGAGAAAATCTTCACCCCAATCGGCAAAGTGCTCGAGGAGATCGGCGCGCCGATCATCGCGCGAGTCGAACACAGCGGCGCGGATACCGGTCCAATCGACACGCAAGGCGTCCCAACCTTCGCGCCCATTCAAGACAACCGCACTTACTTCCACTACCACCACACCGCGGCCGACACGCTCGACAAAATCGTGCCGCGCGAGCTGGCCGAGAA
>JBJMWV010000166.1:0-9923 GCA_045809985.1 Chthoniobacterales bacterium
CGCGGGAAGACCTGTGAAAACACGTGATTCTCAATGGTCTTTCAGCGACGGTTGCGCGGTTAGCTCAGTGGTAGAGCACTTCCTTGACACGGAAGGGGTCACAGGTTCGAACCCTGTATCGCGCACCATGTCGCATCGGCCGCCGTTTGCCGCGCATTTGCTGCTTCCCTCCGTCGCTGCTTTTTCGTAAAACGCTGCATGTAGCGCGGCGCGCCGCGTCGGCAGTGGATGTCGAAAACCGTTCTAGCTGCAACAATTGAAAGGAAGTCTCCGATGAAAATTCAACCACTCACTCCAAGCCTGATCGCCATTCTCATCTCTCTGGCCGCACCGTGTTTTGCTGGCCCGCCAGCGCCACCAGTTTCGTCGGACACGGTTTCGCTGCTGACCAGCGCCGGCTTCCACGCGCGTAAACCAGAAAATCCGGAGCAGCGTCTTCTCTACGGCACGGCTCCGGCGTATCGCATTCTGCGTGCGGGAACGCCATGGCAGAACTTCTATGCCTACAAAGATGAAGGCGCCGGGATCGCGTATGTCGGAGACGAAATCGACTACCAGCGTTACTGCGCGCTAGCTGCGCAGAGCGGCTACGCTTACGGCGCGTTCGCGGGCGTTTGGATGGAAGCGGATCCCGCCTCGCGTTGGTCTGAAGCCTTCGGGGTTCGGCACGTCTGGACCTGCCGGTAACGCTAAGAAGTAGGTACCTAACGACTGTCTCGCCTGCGCTGCGAACATTTCCTTAGCGCAGCGCGCGACCCGTGGTCGCATAGACCTTTGGTCTGATAGTCCGACTCGGACGAGGCCGCCATCTTAGTCGAAACCTCCAGTCATGAATAAAACGACGGCATTCGACCTGACGGGCCACGGTCTCACGGTGGCTGAAGTTCACCGCAACCTTCCGCCGAGTTCGCTCTACGAACACGCGATCCGCTACGAGAAAGACGCGAGCATTGCGGAGAACGGCGCGCTCGTCGCTTACTCCGGCAGCAAGACGGGACGCTCGCCGAAAGACAAGCGTGTCGTCGAACGTCCGGAATCGAAGGACAACATCTGGTGGGGCTCGGTCAACGTTCCCTTCGATGAGCATACCTTTCAGATTAACCGGCAGCGCGCGCTGGATTATCTGAACACGCGCGAACGCCTTTATTGCTTCGACGGCTTCGCGGGTTGGGACCCGAATTATCGGCTCAAGGTGCGCGTCATCTGCTCGCGGCCCTATCACGCGCTTTTCATGCACACGATGCTCATCCGGCCGAGCAAGGAAGAACTGGCGAACTTCGGCACGCCCGACTTCGTCATCATTAACGGCGGCGCGTTTCCGGCGAACAAACTAACGAGTGGTATGGGCTCTACTACGAGTATCGACCTAAGCCTCGAAGATGGGCAGCTGGTGATCCTCGGAACCGAATACGCCGGCGAAATGAAGAAGGGCGTCTTCACGGTCGCGAACTATTTCGCGCCCGCGCGCGGGTTGCTTTCGATGCATTGCTCGGCCACAGCCGACAAGGAAAGCGGCGTGTCGTCGCTGCTCTTCGGACTCAGCGGCACGGGTAAGACGACGCTCTCGGCAGATCCGAAGCGTCATCTCATCGGCGACGACGAACACGTCTGGAGCGACGACGGCATCTTCAACATCGAAGGCGGTTGTTATGCGAAGGCGATCAATCTGACGCACGAAAGTGAGCCGGATATTTTCCAGGCGCTTCGCTTCGGCGCGGTGCTTGAGAATGTCGTCCTTGAGGATGATCGCAAAGTCGACTACACCGACGTCAGCATCACGCTGAACACGCGCGGCGCGTATCCGATCGAGTTCATCGCAAACGCGAAGATCCCGTGCATCGCGGGTCATCCGACTGACGTGATCTTTCTCACCTGCGACGCGTTCGGCGTGTTGCCGCCGGTCAGCGCGCTCTCACCCCCGCACGCGATGTATCATTTCATCAGCGGCTACACGGCAAAAGTCGCCGGTACGGAAATGGGAGTGACCGAACCGCAGACGACTTTCTCGCCCTGCTTTGGTGGACCGTTCCTCGTCTGGCATCCGAGCAAGTACGCCGAGCTGCTCGCCGAGAAGATGAAGAAGCACAACGCGCGTGTCTGGCTCGTGAACACCGGCTGGGGCGGCGGCGGTCCGGGAGTCGGCAAACGCATCAGCCTCAAAAACACACGCGCGATTATCGACGCAATCCACGACGGTTCGCTCGCAAACGCGAAAACGGAAAAAGATCCGATCTTCGGCTTCGATGTTGTCACCGAGTGTCCGAACGTCCCGTCCGAGATCCTCGTGCCGCGAAATGCGTGGGCCGACAAAGCCGCCTACGAAACGACCGCGAAGAAGCTGGCGGGCTTGTTCAACAAGAACTTCGAGACCTACGCAGGCGGCGCGAGCGCGGAAGTCAAAGCCGCTGCGCCTAAGGCGTAACGGCAATTACGCGTCTCGAGTCCACCATCATCTCAGCCGACGAAGCGTTGCAGCGTCTCAAGGACGGCAACGAGCGCTTCATCGCCGGCACGACGAGATTTTCACCAGTGCAAAAGGAGGTCCTCGCCGACCTCGCAAAAGGCCAGCAGCCTTACGCGACAATCCTCAGTTGCAGCGATTCGCGGGTGCCGCCGGAATTCGTTTTCGACGCAGGCTTCGGCGACCTCTTCATTGTCCGCGTAGCGGGGAATGTGCTTTCGCCCGAAGTCGGCGGGAGCTTTCAGTACGCCTTCCAGCATCTGCGTACGCCGCTCTTCGTTGTGCTCGGACATACCGGTTGCGGCGCAGTATCCGCAGCGCTTGAGACGCGCATGCGAGGGACGCAGCAGCTTTCGCGGATTCAGATTCTCGTGGACGACATTCTGCCCGGCCTTGCCGGCCTCGACCTGGAGCTGAACCCTGAGGCAATGCTCGCGCAGGCGGTTGAAGCGAATGTGCGCTGGAGCATGCGCCAGATTCGCGAAACGCCCGAAGGTCGCGAGTACAAGGAACAAGGACGCGTGAAGCTCGTCGGCGCGATTTATGAAATCGAAACGGGCCGCGTCCGCTTTCTCGAGGAGTGACTAATCGTTGGGCGACGGGAGAACCTAACTAGGGCTTTCGTCCAATGGCGCAGGCGCGCGTTCTGACAAGCATGACTCGAGCGCGCGCTTATGAAACAAATACGACGTATATGGCCATGCCTGATCGTCGCGATCCTCGCGTTAACGAGCAGCGGCCTGACGCGCGCCGCGGACGACGCGAACACCGCGGTTAGCAACGCACTCGATTTGCTCGAGAACAATAACGCCCGGGAAGCCGGCGCGTTACTCGCGGACGCAGCGCGGCGCTATCCAAAAGATCGTGAACTCGGCGAGCTGCTGTATGCCGTGCTGCGCGATCATCGCTGGGACGTGCCGCAGACGCTTCCGCTTAAATTGCCGGGTGCGATCACCGTGGTGGATTTCAGTCCGGACGCGAAATTTGTGATTGCCGGCGCAGAAGACGGGACCGTTCGCATTGTCGACGTTGAGGCGGGCAAGCTGCTCGACACGGCGATCAAACATCCCGGTCCGATCGTGGGCGTCACCCTTCTGCCTGGGAACGAGCTGGCATTTTCCATCGATCAGTCGGGGCTTTCGCGACTGTGGAAGATCGCGGACGGGACCGTTGTCCGGGAGGGAAGAAACCGCACCAGCTATCTGACTGCGTTTGCGATCAACAAGGATTACGACCGTCTCGCGCTCGGTTACGCAGACGGCGAGGTGCACGTGCACGATCGGGACGGCAAGGAAGTTGGCCAACCGGTGAAACATTCGAAAGCGGTTAACGGACTCGTCTTTGCACCTGACGGTCAGTCGTTAGGCAGCGCATCCGAGGACGGGACGGCACGGGTCTGGGATGTGAAGACGGGCAAGCCGCGCGACTTCGTCATCAAGCACAAGGCGCCGCTCACATCAGTCGATATCGGGCGGCTCGGTATCTTATTGCTGACTACGAGCAAGGACGGCGTGGCGAAGGTGAGCAACGTCAGCGATGGCCAGCGCGTGATGCCGGAGGTGAATTGCGGCGCGGGCATTCTCAACGCGCACTTCGGCGCGAGCGGCATCTTCTTTAGCACCACGTTGACCGATCACACGGTCCGCATTTGGGATTCGCACACCGGAAAAGCGGCGGAAGGCGTGATCCGGACCGATGACGGAATCGCGAGCGCAGATTGGGGTCCCGCCGGCATCAGCATGGTAACGGCGTCGACCGGGCCGCTGGCACACATCTGGCGAGTGCGAACCGGTGAGCGCGTGAGCGAAGGAATGCTGCATCCAGCGCCTGTGCGCATTGCCGCTTATGGCCCGAACGCGCGCCTGATCGCAACCGGTTGCGCGGATGGAACTCTGCGCATCTGGCGCGTAGATGTCGGCGCCGCGAGCAACGAATTACCGACAGTTCGCACTCATGACGGCCCGGTACGAACCGCGTTCTACAGCGCCGATGGCAAAGGGATTGTTTCGTGCTCGAACGATTTGACTACGGTGCGCTGGAACCTTGGGGACGCGCGGCCGATCGGCCGAAGGATGCCTAACGAGGGAAAGCCTGTCTGCGCTGTTTACAGTCCCGACCGCTCATCACTCGTGACCGTGACTGAGGACGGGAAGGCCTTCGTGGTCGACGGTAGCTCAGGTGAAGCCCGCGGCACGCCGCGTGATCTCGGTGCTCCCGCGCGCTGGGTGGATTTCAAGAAGGATCAAAAGCATTTCCTCACGACCGCGGGCACGAAGGCGACGGTGTGGTCGGTTGATGAACCAGACCCGTCGGGCGCAGCGATTGAGCACCCGGGTGAAGGCGATCGCGCGCTGCGCATGGCGCGCTTCAGCCCTGATGGAAACGTGATCGTGACTGCGGGCGCGGATGGAACGGCGCGCGTGTGGGACAGCGCTTCGCGTAAAGAAATCGCAACGTTAAAGAAACACGAAGGCGCAGTAACGAGCGTGCGCTTCAGTGCCGACGGTAAGTTGCTTGTCACGACCGGCGCAGATGGCGCGATTGTCGTCTGGGACACCGCAAAGTGGCAGCCGGTCAGCGGGCCGATGATTCTGCCCGGCGAAGTTTATTCGGCGGTGATCGGGCCGGCCGACCGCGTCGTGGCAGCGACCTCGGAATTATCTGAAGGCATTCGGTTTTTCGATATTGCGACAGGACGCGCTTTCACCGCCGGCATCGACTTGCCCGCGGCCGCAGTCTCCATTGACCTCCATCCCGACAGCGACAGGCTCCTCATTGCCTGCGCGGACGGCACGGTGAGAACCTACGGCTCGTTCTTTTTGGATGAAGACGTGCCTGACTGGATGCCGGAATTTGCGGAGCGGATTATCGGAATTCACGTAACCGGCCCCGGGAAATTCGCGCCGGTCGATTCGAACTACGCGCAGATGCAACATTATCCGCCGTCGAACACCGCGGCGGATTCGGATTTCGGGCGGCTCGCGAATTGGATGGTTTCCTACGGGGTCAACCGGACCACAGCGCCGCGCGCGACAGCTACGATCGAATCAAACATCGTCGCCCGCGTCGACGAACGGTCGCTCGATGCGCTCTACGAAGTCTACGAAGCCGCGCCTGCGAATCCGCTGATCTTCGCGGCCATGAGCCTTTACGTCCCGACCCAGCGGCAGGGAGAATTTCTTGCGGAATACGCACTGGCGCGCGCGGCCGAGAATCCGCTCGCCCGATCGTATGTCGCTTCCACTTTCCAGAAGTATGGCCGGATGGACGATGCTGAGCGCGTCATGCAGAGCGCGCTCGCGGCTGCGCCGGATGATGCCCGCGTGCTGCGGCGCGCGGCCAAGCTCGATGCGCGGCAGAATCGCAAGGAAGCCGCGATTGAAAAACTCGAACACGCAGTTTCCGTCGACCGCGAGGATCAGGTCACCTATCGCGACTACGGTTGGACGCTCTACAACCTCAACGAACCGGCGAAAGCGATGGAGCAGTTTAAGAAAGCCGATGACCTCGCGGGCGGCGCTGATCCGGATATCGGTGCGGGAATTTGTCTCTGCGCGGCCGCGACCGGCGATCAGCCGAGCGCCACTGCGCGCTACCGCCGGCTGATCAAGATGGCAGCCGAGTGGGGCGAAGCGGATTACGTCAGGAAGCTCACGGGATGGACCGAGAAGGAGCTCGGCGAAATGGAGCGGATCCGCGCGCGTGTTACCTCGAATCCTTAAAACACCAATGAAAACCAAGCCGCTATTCCTAGCCGCAATCTACTTCACAAGCGGCGTTGTCCTGGCGCAGGACCTTGGGCAACCCACCTCGAAGACTCCGTTCGACGCTTATCTTGGTCCGATGCGTGCGACGCTTGGTAGCCTCGGAAGCAATCATCCTGAGGTTCCGGTAGTCGAAGGCTACGTTAAAACGGGCCGCGGGTTCAGCTATTCCATGAAAGATCCGTACGTGCCGCAGACTCCGGCCGAAACGGAGTCGTCACATTCGGGCGACTGCAAAGCAAAGTCCCTGTGGGTCGCTTACAAGATGGATGACCGCACGCTGCGCTTCATCGTCGGCAGAGCGCACGCTTCTTCAGGTATGAACCACGCCTGGCTGCTGTGGAAGAGTCCTGGCGGATGGCTCATTCTCGACCCGACCCTGCTCAGCAAACCGATCGACGCGACTCGAGTCGGGCCTAACGAGTACACGCCCCGTTACAGCTACAGTGCGAGCGGAAAGTTTGTGCATGCCGGCGCGGTGTCGGCGAAGCCAACAGGTCAGGTGAAATACGGCGATCATGCTTGATCGCTTCGTGAACAAGAACTCGCTAGCTACAGCCGCATTCATGAGATCAAGATTACTCCTCGGCCTGCTCACGACTTTGTTGCTGAGCGGAAACTGCTTCGCTGTCGCGACGAAAGTTAATCGCGGCACGATTCGCGCGCGCAGCTTCAACTTCGTCAGCCGCATAGGTAAACCGGACACGAACCTTAGCGATAACCGCGAAGCCGTGCACAAGCTGATCCAGAGCGCGATCACGAAGAATCTCGCCGCGCGCGGCGTGAAGCGCGTCAATGGCGGCGGCGACATCAACGTTCGCTATCTCCTGATCAAAGGGAACAACGCGTCGACCGAAGCGATTCGCGATTACTTCGGCTACAGCGATGAACTTGGTGACCTGCACGACAAGGCGCACAAGGTTTACACCGGTAGCAAAAATCCGGACCGCTTCGATGCCGGCACGCTGCTCATCGATCTCGTCGACGGCAGGAACTTCAAACTGATGAAGCGCGGTTATGCGACGCGGCCCATCGCCGGAAATCTCTCCTCCTCGGCCCGCGCCGCGCGCATTCAGCAAGCGGTGGATGAAATCCTGAGCGACACAAAGATCGCGCCTTAGCTATTCGTCATCGAGCGCCGCTTCGTCCGGCGTTCACTCTGCTGGTACCAATCCGTCGCGTCTGCTTTTACGAGGTTCGCTGCGGCATGGGATGATGTCGGGATCGCCAGGAGCGGACAGGGCGCATGTCGCAGCACGCGTTCGCTGTGACTTCCGCGCAAGGCATCGAGGAAACCATGATGTCCTTGGGTCGACATCACGATCACGTCGGCTTCCGTCTCCTGCGCAGTTTGGAGGATCACGTCGATCACGTTTCCCCTCTTGTGCAGCCTGTCCCATCCCCATCCAGCGACAATCGGGATGTCGAGCGCCGGCTCCTTCTCGCCCACGTGCAGCAAAGTAAACTTCCCCCGCTCGCACTTCAGCTGTCGCACGAGCCGCACCGCGCCAGAGATCGCTGCTTGCGGCGCTGGACTCTCCGCGATCGGAATCAGGACATGGCGGAGCGAGACCGTTCCGTCGTCGAGTGAGATGAAGCCGCGCCCGCTTGCCGGCACGAATAGCGTCATCTCGTTCGACTTTCGCGCCACGGGTTCGGCGATCGATTTGTGCAGCCAATCGGAACCTTGATGGTGCGTCGCGAGCACGATGACATCGGCGCCTTGTTCGTCGAGATAACGCAGCACACCTTTGACCGGATCCGAGCCGCTCCCGATCACTCTCGCGACATCAATCCCGAGGTCGTCCACCGCTTCGGGCAGGCTGCCCGCGGGTAGAATTCCCCAGCGCTCCAATGTCTCCTGCACGCCGGGAAAGTCCGACCAGTCGCGAGTTTCATCATTCGTCTCGTGGATCAGCGAGAGCTTGCCCTTCGCGATCAGCGCCGCTTTCAACGCGTGTGCGAACGCGGTGCGGCTGGCTTCGGTGAAATCCGACGGATGCACCACGTGACGAAGGATCGGCTCCATGATTGCTCCGTCGGAAGCGGCTGTGATCATCCGGCGAGAGTAGCTGCCGTTCCGCTACGGCGGCACTAGGACCAAGGTCCGACAGTTACGCGCGAACCATTCGTTAGGGCGCGAATGGGCCGAAAGTCTTATACGCAGCCTAGGCGAACTCCGCTTTCATCGCGGTGTCTCGTCACGCCTATGAACCTTCGCCCTTTCGCCATCGTTTTCGCTGCGCTCATTGCCACTTCTTTCGGCGCGATGCAGCAGCCATCATTTCACACCAAGGGATCACCAACCGGCAAACCGACCGGGAAGATGAAACCCGGCGAATACTGGTGGAACCCTCAACTTTCGCCGAGCGGACCAGTTGTCGTCCTCGTTAGCATTCCGCAGCAGATGATGCACGTTTATCGCAACGGCGTTCTCATCGGCCGCTCGACCATTAGCAGCGGCAGCAACGGCCACTCAACCCCCGGCGGCGTCTTTTCCATCCTGGAGAAGAAGCAGGAGCATCGCTCGAAGAAGTACAACGACGCGCCGATGCCTTTCATGCAGCGGCTGACCTGGGATGGAATCGCAATGCATTCCGGACAATTGCCCGGTTACGCTGCGAGCCACGGCTGCGTTCGCTTGCCGTATGATTTTTCTGCGCTGCTTTTCCAAGTGACATCGAGCGGCGGCACGGTCGTTGTCGGTAACGGGAAAACTCCTACGCCGTACTTCGCTGCGAATCCCGCGATGCTGCTCGCACCAAAAGACTTCAAACCCGGCATGCTCAGGCCGCTTGCGAACGGCGATTATGACTGGAATCCGGAACGCAGCAGCGCGGGCCCGATCACAATCGTCCTGAGCTCAGCCGACAAAGCCCTCTACGTTTACCGAAACGGCAACGCCATCGGACGGGGTGCGCTCGAGACGAAGGGCAAGCTCGGCGAAAGTGTCTTCACGATGCTGGAAGGCGCCGCCGGTCGGCCGAGTCAACTCGCGCCTGGACGTGACGCGGGAAAGTGGATGAGCGTGGGGGGACGCAGCAGCCCGGAGAAAATCGAATCGAAGATTCGTTTCAGTCCCGATTTTGCGAACAAGATCGCAGAGGAGATCCGGCCGGGTACGACCGTCCTCGTCACCGACAAGCCGGTGGTGCGAGACACATCCGCGGACGGTTACTTTACCGCGTCGAGATAGGCGCAGAGGATCGGCGCGCCGCGCCGCAGCAATATGGAGTGGAAGCAGCGCAATCGACTCGCGAGCTTCCTCAAGTCTTCGCTCTGGATCGTCTCGCTCGCGGCAGCTTTCTTCGCGCTGCTCTGCTCGAACGTCGTTCATCTCCTTGATGCGCGGCTGCAATGGGGAGGCGCCGAGCTTGGACTCGAAGGCGCGCGTGCGATCGCGGCGGCAACTCTCACGCTCACCCTCTCGTTCACGGTTTTCACCTTTAGCTCGCTGCTGCTCGCGGTGCAGATCGCGAGCGGGCAATACACGCCGCGGATCATCGCGACGACACTTCTGCGCGATAACGTCATCCGCTACACGGTTGGGCTGTTCGTCTTCACGTTTCTTTTTGCGACGAAATCGCTCGCCCGCACCGAGACATCTGTCCCGCAGCTCTTGGTCTTCATTACCGCGCTCCTCGGTTTCGCCTGCATCGTCGCGTTTCTGTTCCTGATCGATTACGCCGCGCGGTTGC
>JBJMWV010000167.1:0-3765 GCA_045809985.1 Chthoniobacterales bacterium
ATGCGCGCCGCGCTTTGCAAATTGCTGGCGGGAGTCTTCGCTGTAGGCTGCGCCGCTGGAGCGATCATGCCGAAGACTATACGCGCCGCGATCTATGAATCGCATGGAAATCCCGCGGAAGTCCTGCGCGTTGTCGAGGAGCCGTGGCCTACGCCGGCGGCTGATGAAGTTGTGGTCGCAATGCGCGCCGCGCCGCTGAATCCAGCGGACTTGAACGCGATCGAGGGGAAGTATCCGGTGCGTCCGCCATTGCCCGCAACGCCCGGAATGGAAGGCTCCGGCGTGGTGGCGGAGCTCGGCGCGAACGTGCGCGATCTCGCCGTCGGCGATCATGTGATTGTGCCGCACGGCATCGGGACCTGGCGCGAAGCATGTGCGGTGAAAGCGGACAGAGTCGTCGTGACGCCGAAGGAGATCGAGCCGATTCAGGCGGCGATGCTGAAGGTGAATCCGATCACCGCGTGGCGCATGCTGCACGATTTTCACTCGTTAGGGCCTAACGAGTGGTTCATCCAGAACGCCGCGAACTCCGCTGCGGGACGATGTGCAATTCAGATCGCGCGCGAGCTTGGTTATCGCAGCGTCAACATCGTGCGCCGGCCGGAGTTGATCGACGAACTGAAGGAGGACGGCGCGGATGTGGTGCTGGTCGACTCGGAGAACCTGCGCGATGAAGTTGCGGAAGCGACGGAGCGTGCGCCGATTCGTTTGGCGCTAAATGCGGTCGGCGGTGAAAGCGTGAACCGCATGGTGAAGGCGCTCGCGCCGGATGCGTGGATCGTGACTTACGGCGCGATGAGTTTGAAGCCGGTGACGATCCCGAACGGGATGTTGATCTTCAAGAATCTGCGCTTCACCGGGTTTTGGGTCACGAAGTGGTACGACAACGCGACCCCGCAGCAACTGCGCGAGACATTTGAGCCGCTCTTCGAGATGGCGAAGCGCGGGAAGCTGCGGACGAAAGTCGAAGCGGTTTACTCGTTAGTCGAGCTGAAAGCGGCGATCGCGCATGCGATGCAGAACAAGCGCAGCGGCAAGATCGTCTTCGATCTCGCGACCTAGCTGTTCGCGTTTTCCTGCGGCTGCGCGGCGGCTTCTTTCTTCGGCTGGCGCTTGAGCAACGTGATCTGCTTGATCCGCGCGGAGTCGTTCGGGCTCCACGTCGCGACGTCCGGATCGTCTTTGAACGCGTTGTGCACGATGCGGCGCTCGTACGAATTCATCGGCTCGAGCTGCAAGGAGCGGCCGCTGATGCGCACACGCTCCGCGAGTTCCTTCACGCGTGCGACGATCTTGTCTTCGCGCATCGAGCGATAATGCTCGCAATCGACGATCACCTTGTCCGCTTCGCGATCATTCGTCTGGATAAGCCGATTCAAAAGGAACTGGATCGCCTCGAGTGTCTCGCCGTCGCGGCCGATGATGCGCTGCGATTCTTCAGTGTAAATCTGGAGAACCAGGTTGCCGCCTTCGCTCTTTTGCTCGTCGATCTCAGTCACAAATCCGAGGTAACCCAGGATCGTGTCGAGTAGTTCCTTCGGCGTCATGATCGTGCTCCTTTTTTCGAACGCTTCGGCGCCGCCGGCGGTGGCTTCCCAATGTCCGGCGCGGGCTGTCGTTGATTCTGCCAAAGCTGCAGGATCGTGAACAAGTTCTGAGTGGTGTAATAAAGCGCAAGCGCGGCGGCGAAGTTGTAGCAGAAGACGAGGAAGATGATCGGCATGAACATCATCACGCGCTGCTGGGTGGCGTCGCCGGTCTTCGGCGTCATGCGCATCAGCCAGACGTTGCTCAGGCCCATCAGGATCGGCAGGATGTTGATCGGCAGACCGACGGCAGGATTGCCGAGAATCGGAATCCAGCCGAGGCCCTTGATCGTCAGGAGCGTGTCGGGCTGCGATAAATCGCGCACCCAAAGAAATGACGAATTCCGCAGTTCCGCGGCTTGGCCGAGCATGCTGAACAACCCGAAGAAAATCGGGATCTGGATCATCATGGGCAGGCAGCCGCCGACCGGATTCACACCGTGCTCCTTGTAGAGCTTCATGACCTCGGTGTTCATCTTGGTCGGGTCGTCTTTGTACTTTTCCTTCAACTCCTGCATGCGCGGCGCGAGTGCCGACATTTTGCGCATGGAGCGATTGGCGGCGTTCTGCAGCGGCCAGAGAACGCCCTTCACGCAGGCGGTCAGGAGAATGATCGCGAGGCCGTAGCTCTTCACCCAGCCGTGGATCAGGTTTAGGAAATTGAGCAGCGCCTGACTGACCAATTTGAAGAAGCCGAAGTTCATGATCTCGGCTTCGTCGTGGCCGAGTTTCGCGAGGCGATTGTAGAGCTTCGGTCCGGTGTAAATCTGCACGGTGAGCGAGCTGGTTTGGCCGGGCTGCAAGGTGAAAGCCGGCATGCCCATTGCGCCTTCGACTCCCCACAAGGTGGTCGCCGGATTCTCCGGATCGATCTGGAAACGGCGGCCCCACATCTCCGTGGCCTGCGCGTTCAACGGCGTGAGGATCGTGGTGAAGAACTGGTTGCTCATCGCCGCCCATTCCGCCCCGTTCACCTTCTCGAGGTAGAACTTTTGTTCGGCGCGTTTCTCGCCGCCGACGATCGGATACTTCTGCGAAGCGAACCAATTGACGTCGATGCTCTTCGCGCTGCCGTTGATGCACCAGACGACGCGCGTGTAAGTCGGGAGGTCGCGCAGGTGTAGCGGTGCGGTCGAGCCGAGCGCGAGGAAGTAGCCGGGATTCGCATACGGCTCTGCGCCGTCGTTGCGAAACTCAAGCTGCATGTCGGCGAGGTAGTTGTCCTTCTTCTCCTGCAGCTGCGGGAAAGCGAAACGCTTCCGGACCGTGACGCCGTTCGCGGCGCGTTCGAATTGCACGGCATCGCCCTGGCGGCTCATCGTGAACTCGGAGAGCACGGGCGCGTTTGGATTCTCGATGATCGCGCCGATCGGCAGATGCTCGCGCGAATCGAGCACGATGTGACCCTGCGGCGTATCCGCTTTGTGCTGGAGCAAGTGCGCCTCGGAAATGGCGCCACCGCGATTCGTTAGGCGCAGTTCAATATCGCTGTTCGCGAGTGTTTCAAAGCGCTCCTCGAACTGCTCGTTAGCCGCAGGTGTCGCGGATGCTTCGGCAGTCGTCGCGTTGGCAACTGCAGGCGTTGCAGACGGCGGCGCGGTGGTCGGTGCTTCAGTCGCGGCCGGCGAAGGCGAGGCGAGCGCGGTCGGCGGCGCCACGACCTGCGGCGCGTGCTTCACCATGTAGACCTGCCATCCTACGAGACCTAAAACGCAAAGCGTAATGGCAATCCATGCTTGTCGGTCCATACGCGCCTGCCGGCAGGCTATTCACAGATGAGCGTTGAGGTGTGGGAAGTCGCGCGGTGCGAGCAAGCGGGCGGGACGGGATCGTGGCCTTTCCCGCCCCATGGCTGGCAGCGTCCGAGCCGTTTCAATCCAAGCCAGCCGCCGCGCAGGACGCCGTGCGTTTCGACTGCTTCAAGAAAGTAGCGCGAGCAGGTCGGCTCGAAACGGCAGCCGGAATTCGGGCCGGCGAAAAACACGAGCGCAGGCGAGATCGTCCATTGGTAGATGCGGACTAAGACTCGGACGATCAGGAGCATGCGGGCGCCAAAATAGAAGCGCGGGTAGCGAGGCGCAACCACTCATGTTCCAGCGCGGCGTAGCTCGCGCGTGCCGCCGCGGGACGGGCGACGACGACCAGCCAGATGCCGCCGCGGATGCCGTGTTGATGCTTC
>JBJMWV010000168.1:0-3036 GCA_045809985.1 Chthoniobacterales bacterium
AGTGATGAACTCGAGCGTACGGCCGACAGGCTCGTTCTTGCGCAGATGATGCGCGAATTGCGCGAGATGACTTTCGAGTCGTGTCAGTTCTTCGGAAACATCCGAACGATCAGCGAAGATCGTGATCTCCTTCAGCACGCGTTCGTCCTCGAGTGGGACATCGACGCCGGCTTTGTGCAGACGGTCGAAGAGCGTCGCGCGATATTTTTTCACCACCTCAGGGAAGAGTGCGCGCACTGCTTTGAGCTCGCGGCGAATCACCTTGAGCCGGTGAATCAAATCCTTCGCGAGATGTTTGCCTTCGCGCTCGCGCATCTTGATCAGGTCTGCGAGTGCGGTGTGGAGTGCGCGCTCAACGGCAGGCCACACTTCTGCGGCAACGATGTTGTCTTCCGCGAGTTTCATCACACCGGGCGCAGCGAGAACTTTGTCGATCGTGATTTCGCCAGGCGCATTCAGCTCGCGCTGCAAGGTGAGCATCGCGTCGTGATAAGAACGCGCGAGTGAAGTATCGAGGGCGAGGCGACGCGAGCCGTTCGTGCCCTGTTGAAAACTCACCGTCACGTTCGTGCGGCCGCGGGAAAGTTTCTCGTTGATCGCCTGGCGAATGCGCGGCTCGAGCTCGCCGAATTCGCGCGGCAGATTGATCACGATGTCGCTCTGCTTCCGGTTCACGGAGTTCAGCTCGACGCTGAACTTCACACCCTCGGCGTCGACTTCGCCGCGGCCATAACCCGTCATCGATCGCATCTCCGACGTTAGGTTGGCTGCGTCGGTTGGAGCAAGTGAGTAAGTGCGCGCCGATGCGGTGACGGGATCGGCAGCGATCGCAGCTCGCCCGTGTGAAACCATTTCGTCGCGTGCGCGACGCGAGCCTTGTGGCGGTAGACCGCGAGCGTGATGCGATGATGGGTGAACGGGAAATGCGAAGTGTAGATTGCGCGGCGTTTTGATTCGTTAGGCAAACGCGGCAGGATCCACATCCCGCGCCAGCGGTCGTGTGATTGCTCGAGCAGGACGTGATCGCGTCGTCGCGTAAACGCGTGGTTCTCCGTTAGCGTCCGCAATTTTTGGCGCTCGCGTTTGCGCGGCAGCGAGAGCGGATCATCCGCGCGGCAGAAGCTGCGCACCACACACCCGCCGCACTTCGGCTGGCGCGCGGTGCAGACGGTTGCGCCGAGATCCATGAGCGCGGAATTGAAACGCATTGCATCCCGTTTTGGCACGAGCTCCGTCGCGAGCGCCCAGAGTTTCTCGCGGCCACTAGTGGAATCGATCGGGAGTCGAAGATTCGTCATGCGCGCGAGCAATCGCGCAATGTTCGCCTCAACAACTGGAACGGATTGATCGAAAGCGAATGTCGCAATTGCGTTCGCGGTGTAGCGGCCGACACCGGAGAGCTCCGCAAGATCAGCCGGCCAGCCGCCGCGCGCGAGCTGCTTCGCAGCGTTGTGCAGATTTCGCGCGCGAGCGTAGTAGCCGAGGCCTTCCCATTCGCGCAGCACTTCCGATTCACTTGCCGCGGCGAGCGTCTCAAAATCCGGAAAGCGTTGCAGCCAGCGCTCGTAATATGGAATGACGGTCGCGACCTGCGTCTGCTGCAGCATCATTTCCGAGACGAGGATCGCGTACGGATCACACGTGCGGCGCCACGGAAGATCGCGTCCGCGCTTGCCATACCACGCAAGCAAGGTTCTACGAAATGCAGCCGACGACGCGATCACGATGAACTCCTACACGCATCCGCTCACGAATGAACAGGCGGAACAACTGCGCGCATTGGTCGATGAGCTCGGGTTCAAATTTGCGCCGCGACCCTACACCCTCTTCTTCGCGCAAAAGGAGAAGCTCAGCGTCGCGGTCTACGAGAAGGGGCCAAAGGTTTTGCTGCAAGGGAAGGGGCTTGAGGAGTTCGTGCAGTTCGAGTTGGAACCGAAAATTCTGGGCGAAGCGAAGCTCGGATACGAAGAGGTGCATTCGCCCGAGATGTTCGAGCCGCACTTCGGCGTCGATGAAAGCGGCAAGGGTGATTTCTTCGGCCCGCTCGTGATCGCCGGCGTGTATGTCGATCGCGGCATCGCGCGGAAGTTTCTCGAAGAAGGAATTCAGGACAGCAAACGCATCGGCTCGGATGCGCGAATTCGTTCGCTCGCCGACACGATCCGAAAAACGCAGGGCGCCGTGAACGAGACGATAGTGATCGGCCCGGAGAAGTACAACGAGTTGTATGTGAAGTTCGGCAACCTCAACAGCCTGCTCGGCTGGGGCCACGCGCGTGTCATCGAGAACTTGCTCGCGTTGAAGCCGAGCTGTCCGCGTGCGTTGTCGGACAAGTTCGCTGATGCGCGGGTGATCGAACGCGCGCTCATGCAGCACGGGCAGAAGATCAAGATGGAGCAGCGGACAAAGGCTGAATCCGATCTCGCAGTCGCGGCGGCGTCGATCCTGGCGCGCGAAGGATTCATCGATTGGCTGGAGGAACGCGGGAAGCAGCTCGGGATCAAGCTCGGGCGCGGCGTCTCTGCGCAGGTGAAGGAAACCGCCCGGACGATCGTGGAAAAGGATGGCGGTGATGCGCTTCGGCGCTTCGCGAAAGTGCATTTCCGCACCGCGCACGAAGTCGCGCCTGATTCCTACGCCGCGCCGCCTCCGCGGGTGGCATGGCGACGGTGAAATTGGGCAAGATTCCTGCTTTTTACGTAGCAGGTTCTTGCCGCTGTGGAAACACGCCTCCTGATAATGAATGCCGATCCGGTCTACGAAGACCGCGTGATCGACATGCTTTACCAGATGGAGAACGTCGACCTGCGGATCGTCCGCAGCATGTCAGAAGCGATCGGCGTCCTGCTCGCGGAGCACTTCGACGGGTTCGTCATTGAGGGTGAAGCGGCGATTGCGCTCGAACAGGCGACGAGCGCGCGACAACACTTTCCCTCTCTGCAAATCGTCTGCGTCGTGCCGAAATTCCGCGATTACGAATTCGACCAGGGCTTCGCGCAGCAGAAGATTCGCTCCATCACCTGCAGCCGCAGCAAC